>JABDPD010000283.1 GCA_013042895.1 Boseongicola sp.
CATTGTTTGCAGGTCCACTAGGCTACAACGGCTCGAAAGCAGGGATGGAGTTAATCAAGGACGCGGATGTGATCCTCGCACTTGGCACGCGTCTCAACCCGTTCTCGACACTTCCCGGCTATGGGATCGACTACTGGCCCGCAGATGCAAAAATCATCCAGGTTGATATCAACCCAGATCGCATTGGCCTCACCAAGAAAGTCAGCGTCGGCATCGTCGGCGATGCAGCCCGTGTCGCGAGTGGCATTCTCAAGAACCTCGACGCAACTGCAGGCGACGAAAACCGGTCCGAACGCAAAGCAAAGATCGCCGAAACCAAGTCACGTTGGGCGCAGCAGTTGTCCTCTATGGACGACGAGCAGGACGATCCGGGCACGACCTGGAACGAACGTGCACGCAAAGCCAAGCCGGACTGGATGAGTCCTCGCCGTGCATGGCGCGCCATTCAAGCAGCCCTGCCTCGCAATGCGATCATCTCGTCTGACATCGGCAACAACTGCGCGATTGGAAACGCCTATCCTGACTTTGACGCTGGCCGCAAATACCTTGCGCCTGGCCTCTTTGGCCCATGTGGCTATGGTCTCCCCGCAATCGTCGGCGCGAAAATTGGTCAGCCTGATGTACCTGTTGTCGGATTTGCTGGTGATGGCGCCTTCGGCATTGCGGTAAACGAACTCACAGCCATTGGCCGTGGCGATTGGCCTCCAATCACTCAGATCGTATTCCGCAACTACCAGTGGGGGGCAGAAAAGCGGAACTCGACATTGTGGTTTGAAGACAACTTTGTCGGCACAGAGCTCGATGAAGGCGTCAGCTATGCTGGGATCGCCAAGGCTTGCGGCCTCGAAGGCGTTGTTGCCCGTACGATGGATGAACTTACGGCGGCGCTCAATAAAGCGATCAAGGATCAGATGGAGAATGGCAAAACCACTCTTATTGAAGCTATGATCAATCAGGAGCTCGGCGAACCATTCCGTCGCGACGCAATGAAAAAACCGGTCGCGGTCGCTGGTATCAGCGCGTCCGATATGGTCGAACAAACAGGCGCCTGATTGGCGTTAAGCAAAGGGAAGTGCGCCATATGAAGGTTCTGGAATCGCTACGAGCCCGAGCCAAGGCGCACCCCGCCCGCATTGTATTAAGCGAAGGCCACGATCCCCGGATCGTGGCCGCCGCAATTCAAGCTGTCAGCTCAGAATTATCCTCGATTACCTTGGTGGGGCCTTATCACGATGTCAGCGCTGAAGTAGCCGCGCAAGGTGGTGAGCTTGGAGACAAACTTGTCATAGAAGACCCCGAGACATCTACACTCACCGAGAAAGTTGGCGCCGCCTACTACGACCTTCGAAAACACAAAGGGATAACGGTCGAAAACGCCGGTGCCGAAGCACGTAACCCGTTGGTCTTTTCCGCAATGATGGTTCGCCTTGGTCTTGCTGACGGGACTGTCGGAGGTTCCGTGGCGACCACATCTGACACGGTTCGCGCGGCGCTACAGGTGATTGGTAAAGCTACGGACGCCGATCTTGTTTCCAGCTTTTTCCTCATGGTCCTTCCAGAAGGCCACCCGTCTCAGCACAATGCGATGATTTTTTCTGACAGCGGGCTCGTGATTGACCCAATTGCGGAGGAATTGGCCGCCATTGGCGAGCAATCGGCTGACTCCTATTCAGCTCTCCTGAACGAGAAACCGCAGGTGGCGCTCTTGTCGTTCTCAACAAAGGGCAGCGCCAAACACGAGCGCGTCGCGAAGGTGACTACGGCAACGAGTTTGCTCAAAGAAAAGCGACCTGATGTTGCTTGTGACGGCGAACTGCAGTTCGATGCTGCCTTTGTACCATCTGTCGGCGCCTCAAAAGCGCCCGGTTCAGATGTTGCTGGCAATGCAAATGTGATGATCTTTCCGAACCTCGACGCCGGCAACATTGGCTACAAGATTGCACAACGTATTGGAGGGTGTGCAGCAATCGGCCCCATTTTGCAGGGCCTCGCAAAGCCTGCAAACGACCTATCCCGCGGTTGTACTTCTGAGGATGTCGTCAATATGATCGCGGTCACAACGCTTCAAGCGGCACAAATCGCGTCCAAGTCGACCTCTTAGGCAGGCAAAGGACCTAGCTGGTTTTCCAAGACATGCTGCAGAATGCGTCCAATATGGGCACAGTCCTCCAACGAAAACGTCAGCGGCACGCGCATATCGAACAGTGTTCTCAGGATTTCATCTGTTTTGGGCAGGTTTTGCGCCTGCATATATCGCCAGCTTTGGTGATTTGACGTGAAACCCGCTGGCTCAGGAGCGCCAAACCACTTCAGTTCCACTCCAAGCGTAGCCGCTTGCGCAATGACCGCACGACATGTTTCCGATGAAACGTCAGGCAGACGAAACTGAAATGATGACCCTACCCGCACGGATTCTGCCAGTTGATGGGGCAAAACAACACCTGCTGTCTCTGACAGTGCATCTACGAGAATAGCGTGACGCTCGTTCCAACGAGATACGTTTTGATCCAACGCGTCGAGTTGCGGAACAAGAACGGCTGCGCGCAAGTTGTCCATACGTGCTGACATATTCGGTGTTTCATAGCGTACTGTATCATAGGCCGTTTCATCAGGCCCGGCTCCGTGGCGCATGAAATTCATGTAGCTACCAGAGTACATCGTTGCGCGCGCCGCAATTTCAGGATCGTTCGTGGCCAGCAAACCACCCTCTCCTGAATTAATGTGTTTGTAAGTCTGCGTCGAAAAGCACGACACAACTCCATGATTACCTGAGCGGCGTCCGGCAAAAAGCGCGCCCATAGTATGCGCACAGTCTTCAACCAATTTCAGGTCAAACCGGGTACAAATCTCATCGACACGATCCATGTCAGCAATATGCCCACGCATATGAGACAACAGCAGGACACGCGCGCCAGTTGTTCGCGCCTTTTCTTCCAGGTCATCAAGATCAATGGTCAGGTCCGCCGACGATTCGACCAATAAG
>JABDPD010000287.1 GCA_013042895.1 Boseongicola sp.
ACCGGTCCCATTTGCGTTCCGTCAGCAAGAGCGTGGCCCACTTTCATCGCTTGCGTTGCGCTCAAAAGCTTCTCCACGAAGGCATCATGTAAACCTTTATGAACGATCAAGCGCGATGAAGCGGTGCATTTTTGCCCCGTTCCACCAAATGCGCCGCCAACCGCCAATGTAACAGCAAGGTCGAGATCTGCGTCGTCCATGACAGCCAAAGCGTTCTTGGAGCCCATTTCCATCTGAACCTTTGTCAGGTTTTGGATGGCTGCCGATGCAATTCCCTTCCCAACTGGCACCGAACCAGTGAACGATATCGCGTTCACTTTCGGGCTTTCGACAAGCTGTTGCCCAACTTCGCGCCCTGCCCCCATAACAAGGTTAAAGAGACCCGCCGGAATGTCCTGACGGCTTAAAATCTCTGTTAGCGCGACGGCCGAGGCGGGCGTGGCATTCGCGGGCTTCCAGATCACCGCGTTTCCATAGCAAAGCGCAGGTGCAATCTTCCAACTTGCCGTCGCGGTCGGGAAGTTCCACGGGCTGATGATGGCAACAACACCGACGGGTTCCCGGCGAACGTCAACTTCGATACCCGGTCGAACCGAGTCTGCATTTTCGCCAAGCTGTCGAAGAACTTCGGCAGCGTAATAGGTGAAGAACTGTCCGGCCCGAAAAACCTCTCCTTTGCCTTCAGCCAACGGCTTGCCCTCTTCGCGGCTAAGCAAAGTCCCCAGTTCTTCAGCACGTGCCATCAGCTCGTTACCGATATTCATTAAGACGGCCTGCTTGCGTTCAAGCCCGAAGGCGGCCCACTCGACTTGCGCCCGTGCGGCGGCATCGAGGGCGTCGTCCAGCTGCGATGTCGAGGCTTGAGCATAGAGTCCTACAATGTCGCTGATGTCCGAAGGGTTGAGGTTCTCGATCTCGGATGCCCCGCTTACCCATTCGCCCGCGATGTAGTTTTTGTTCAGTTCCGCCATGGGACACGCCTTTGTTTTTTTGGAGATGTGAATCGTTAATTCACACAAAGTCACAAGGCAACACTTCAATCAAACGCAAAGAAATTGAATTTACTTCAGTCAGAATGAATTTTTAGTCGCGCCTCTTGGGAAATCCGTTGATTGGATTGCTGCAGCCATCTCTCGAGCGGCCGGTCCAAGCAAATGGCGAGGTTGCGTAATCATCCAGACGTCTCTTTCAGCAGACGTATCTAGGAGCGGCAGAAACACCAAATCGCCGAGAGCCTCTTGCACCACAAGACGAGGCACCACCGTAATACCAACGCCTGCCCGGATCAAACCGAGAAGAGATGTCGTGTTGCGCACCATGAGCCGCGCGGCAGCAAGGATTGGTTGGAAATCAGAATCCGTGATCTTGTGGCATAAACCATTGGAAATAAAAGTTTCGCCGGTCAGATCAGCCCAGGCCAACTGGTCCCAATCGCGGGCAAGCCTGTGGTCGCCGCGACAGATAACTCCGAACCGGTCGGAGAACAGTTTGGTGCAGTCATATCCCTCAATCGGGCCGAGACTAGAAATCCCAATATCCGCATCTTCCGCGCGGATGTCTTGCTCAATCTTGGCGGAGTCCGCATCGCTGATGTCAACTCGGACGTCCGGGTGGGATTGTACAAAATCCCGCAAGACACTCGGCATAACCGATTGCGCAACAGATGGAGTGACGGCCAATCGGACGAGGCCGCGCTCAGCCTTTGATAATCCATCGATGGCCGCGACTGTTCGGTCGAAGTGTTCGATTTCGCGGCGCGCCTCATCCAGAACCTGTCGTCCAAGCGGCGTCAGGCGCGATTTTCTGGCAGTTTCAAACAACGGTGCGCCGATGTGATCCTCGAACTGTTTGAGCATCATTGAAACGGCTGAAGCCGTCCGCCCTAACTCATTGGCGGCCTCCGCAAGCGAGCCATGCGCCACGACGGTCACATAACAGCGCAGCATTTCTATCTTTATGGACATGTTCGGAGACTTTCAGGTTTGCTGAATTTCTCCAAGAAAAATCACATCATTCTTAAGGAGAATTACCTAAGAACATAGACGGCGCAGTGAGCGCGACGAACAACGCGCGAGGCAGTTGAACCAAGGTGATAGTCTTCCTGCCCAGGGCTGTGCGAGCCGACAACAATCAAATCGCAACCGGCATCCTTGGCGTATTTCGTGATCTGAACACCCGGCTTGCCCGATATCACCTTGCAGTCGATATCTTCAGCTCCATCAGCGGCCTCGTTCAACTTCTCCAACACCCGCGCGCTTAAATGGTTCTCTGGTTTAACCGTCACAAATTCCGCAACAAAACCACCGATTTGTTCGAGCACTGTTAGCAACGTGATCGTTCCACCGGGGGCAAGCATATGGCGAGCTGCCTCAATCTTACGAGAGACTAGTGGCGCATGGTCGAGAGCAACGGGGATAAGGATTTTCTTATGCATGGGTCGTGTCTCCTAGGTGAAGTACGCATTGGCGCACTCGGGTTAAGCCTTTGTTTTAGCCTGCGGAAGCCAACGCTCTTGCAGCCTCAATGTATTTGGACGGCACACTCAGACCATCCGACTGTGCATGGGCAATTGCCGCTAAACGCCGGGCACCGGGAAGACGTGTACCCTCCAGTTCAGTGATCGCCGTCAACAGTTCTTCAAGGCGATCCGCAAAACCGGTTCCGTCTGAATTTGGGCGGATCGCGATCAGCGTCTGACCGACACGCGGCGGTACGCCCTCTGCCGTGAAAAAAGAGCCCGCCTCGTAGCTGAATGCACTGCCCGTCAATGGCGCTGCGAGAATTTCAACCATAAGCGCAAGCGCCGCCCCCTTGGCATCGCCAATCGGCAGCATCGTTCCACCGAGCGCCGCGTCTGCATCCGTTGTTGGGTTGCCTACCGCATCCAAGGCCCAACCTTCCGGGATGGGCTTGCCTTGCTTCTTGGCATTCATCACTTTGCCGCGCGCCACCTTAGACAAAGAAAGATCTATGACCAGCGGGTCTACTTTTTCGCGCGGTACACCGAAAGCGATTGGGTTCGTCCCGAACAATGGTTCGCTTGAACCCCACGGCGCAATGGCTTTTGGTGAGTTCGTGAACATCAGCCCGATCAGACCAGCATTAGCTAGCTTTTCCACTTGCAACGACAGCGCGCCACAGTGATGCGAATTACCAACAGCCGCGATCGCGATACCCATATCTTTGGCGACCGGTATCAATTCAGAAATCGCAGTTTCAATCGCCGGATAGGCAAATCCGCAATCAGCGT
>JABDPD010000294.1 GCA_013042895.1 Boseongicola sp.
GCCGGGTTTGGTTACACGGGCAACTTCGCTCAAGCCTTGCGCGGGGTCAGGAAAGTGCGGCACACCAAAACCTACGGTCACTGCTTGGAAATGCGCGTCTGGGAAATCCATTGCCATGGCGTCTCCCTGTACGAAAGTTGCCCCGTCGACAGCTGCGCGGGCAAGCGAGATCATAGCTGCTGAAAAATCGAGTCCCGTCACATCGGCACCCCTTGATACCAATTCGGAGGCAACAACTCCGTGGCCGCAGCAGAGATCAAGAGCACTTGTCCTTTCACCGGCCCGGACAACGTCCGCAAGTTGCATGGCGACATGTTTGGTTGCCAGTTCAAAACCGCTCGCATAGCCGTTCGCGATTTCTGGATCAGCCCAGCCATCGCGCTCCATCGCTTCAAAATCACTGGTGTCCATGCCGCCCCCGATTCAAGGAACTTAGCACTAAAGGCAAAGCCAGGGTCAATATCGACACGATTTCTGAGAATTATGGCTTTGCCAAGGGTAAGCTTCCCAACTAGCGTCCCCCATGACCATCCAGCGAGCAGGCTATCCGTCTTGACCAGTACCGTTTTCATCGCCGTAATCGGCGCCGCTCTCCTGCACGCGGCATGGAACGCAATTGTCAAAGGGGGCGCAGACAAACCTCTCAGCATGGGAGCGGTGGTTATTGGGCACATACCGCCAGCAAGCCTGGCGCTATACTTTGTTCCTGCTCCCGCAGTCGAAAGCCTGCCCTATCTCATCTGCGGCATTGCCCTGCACTTCGGCTATCAAATCTTCCTGCTGCGCGCCTATCAGACCGGAGATCTGACGCAGGTGTACCCGCTCGCCCGCGGGTCTGCGCCGTTGCTGGTCGCGCTATTTTCGGTGCTCGTCCTTGGGGTTCACCTTGAAAACATCGAGCTTCTCGCGATCGCGATTATTGGCCTTGGGATCATCAGCCTTACACTGGTTCGGCGCAGCGACGGGCTGCGCAACCCAAAAGCTGCAGTGTTTGCCCTCATCACAGGTGTCTTCATCGCCTCGTATTCGCTGGTCGACGGGCAGGGCACTCGCGTGTCGGGGTCATCTGTCGGCTTCTTCGCGTGGATTGCCATTGCAAACGGTCTCTTGATGGTCCTCTTTCTTTCACAGCGTTACCCAAACTCCCTGAAAGCGATCCCGAAAACTGGGATGAGCATTCTTCTACTTGGCGGCGGAGCTTCGTTCGTCGCCTACGGGGTTGTGACATGGGCCTTCACGCAGGCGCCGATCGCACTGGTTACAGCCTTGCGTGAAACCAGCATCGTATTCGCGCTTCTCATTGGTGTGGTTTTTCTCAAGGAGCGCCTCGACCTTTTAAAAGTCTTCTCGACCGCCATGACGTTGATCGGCGCTTTGCTTCTTCGTTTCGCAAGATAATGTGCTACGACTCGCGTTCCAAAATCGTTAACCAAAGCCAAAGGCTACGTACGGTCGCACCGACGTAAAACCGACGTGATACCGACGCTTTACCGACCTATCATTTTGTTTGAAATCAGCGCGTTAACCACCGGTCGCACTGCAAAATCGCACAAACGTTGAAGGCGCGATCATAAGCCCAAGACTTTAAACAGATTTTCGTGCTCGCAGGGCCGCCGAGATCGTGCCGTCGTCCAGATAATCAAGCTCGCCGCCAATGGGCACACCTTGCGCCAGAGACGTCACACGCACCCCACCTTCAATCTGTTCAGCGATATAGTGCGCTGTTGTCTGACCATCCACGGTTGCGTTTAGCGCAAGTATAACTTCCTGAATTTCTTCAGTTTTTACCCGATCTATCAGTTTTGGGATCCGAAGCTCATCCGGTCCAACCGCATCCAGAGCACTCAGGGTCCCGCCTAAAACGTGATACCGCCCCTTGAACACGCCAGCGCGCTCCATTGCCCAAAGATCGGCGACATCCTCGACCACGCACAATTCGCCGTTGCCGCGCTTCTCGCTCCGACAGATCTCGCAAATATCCGTGGTTCCGATGTTCCCGCAGTTCAGGCATTCCCGAGCGGTATCAGCCACTTGGCGCATCGCATCCGCCAATGGACCAAGCAAAATGCCTCGCTTTTTGATCATGAAAAGCACGGCTCGTCGTGCTGACCGAGGCCCTAACCCCGGCAAGCGCGCCATCATGTCGATCAGCGCTTCCAGCTCTTTGGGTGCGTCCGACAGAGCCCTGTCCTTAGAACGGCAGCTTCATGTCGGCAGGCAAACCAAGGCCCTCCGTCATCTTCTGCATCTCTTCGGCACTTTTCTCAGACGCCTTCGATTGTGCGTCCTTGATGGCCGCAAGTATCAGATCTTCAACAACTTCTTTCTCATCCGGATTGAAAATCGACGGATCAATGTCCAGCGCGGTTAACTCGCCCTTGGCCGTGGCCGTAGCCTTAACTAATCCTGCACCACTTTCGCCTACAACGGTCATGCGGTTCAGCTCTTCCTGCATCTCCGCCATTTTCGTCTGCATGTCCTGTGCGGCTTTCATCATCTTGCCCATATCGGCCAGACCGCCCAAACCCTTTAGCATCGCCTACTCCTATTCGTCATCAAACGGATCCCATTCATCCTCGACCTCGGCCAACGCCTCATGCGCAACCTCGCTCGATATTTCTTCCGGTGTTTTGATAACCCCAAGTTTTGCCTTAGGAAATGCGGCGAAAACCGCGCTTACCAACGGATTTTCGCGTGCTTCATCCGCCAGCGCCTGTCGTTTGGCGTCGCGGACCTCGACGATTGTCGGCGCGCCGCCTTCGGTCACTACGGTGACCGCCCAGCGGACACCCGTCCACGCCTGCAAGCGACTGCCCAGGCGTTGCGAT
>JABDPD010000295.1 GCA_013042895.1 Boseongicola sp.
GTCCAATGTTCATATGTTCTCTCCAAATTTGCGCAAGCGGAGCGCATTGCTCACCACCGCGACGCTCGAAAACGCCATCGCCCCCGCCGCCAGCATGGGCGACAGCACAAGTCCGAAAGCAGGATACAACACGCCCGCGGCTACCGGGATCAGCATTACGTTATAGCCAAATGCCCAACCGAGGTTCTGATGAATGTTGCGCATCGCCGCCCGGCTCAAACCCAACGCCCGCACGACCCCAACCGGGTCCCCCGACATCAAGACAACGTCCGCCGTTTCGACCGCCACATCTGTGCCTGTCCCGATCGCGATTCCAACATCCGCGGCCGCCAAGGCCGGTGCGTCGTTGATTCCGTCGCCCACAAAGGCAACCTTCTCTCCAAATCCCCGCAGGATGCGCACCTTGTCGTCAGGCGCTGCGTCTGCCTCGATGAAATCGAGTCCCAGGCGTGCGCCGATCACGTCAGCTGTTGCCTGTCGGTCGCCAGAAATCATCGCGACTTTTACGCCTAATTCGCGCAACGCCGACACAGCTTCCACTGCACCTTCCCGGATGGGATCGGCGACAGCGATCACGCCTGCCAAAGCGCCGCCAACGCTAACGAAAAACGCCGTCTTTCCCTCATTGGCAAGACCATCCGCTGCGTCGCTCAAAGGCGCTACATCTACACCCGCATCGCGCAAAAAAGCCGCGCGTCCCACCAAAACGCGTGCGCCGTCTACCTCAGCCGACACGCCCGCTCCGGTCACACTTTGGAAGTCCAAAGAACTCGAAACGTCGCCCGCCGCGCGCGCAATCGCTTGCGCAATCGGATGTTCCGAACCCGCCTCAACCGCTCCTGCTGCCGCCAGAACGTCATTGCGTGAGAACCTGTCAGCGGCCACCACATCCGTCACTTCCGGACGCCCTTCCGTCAGCGTTCCCGTCTTGTCGAATGCCACCACATCTACGTCCCGAAGCGCTTGCAAGGCGGCACCCTTCCTGAACAAAACACCAAGCTCCGCTCCGCGCCCCGTGCCGACCATGATCGACGTCGGAGTCGCCAGTCCCATCGCGCAAGGGCAGGCGATAATCAGCACCGACACGCCCGCAACCAATGCTTCGCCCAGTCCCGGTCCGAAAACCAGCCAGACCAGAACCGTGACCATAGCGATCCCTAAAACCACCGGTACAAAGACGCCCGTGACCCGGTCGATCACCTCCTGCACAGGCAGTTTTGCGCCTTGAGCCTCTTGCACCATTTGGATGATCCGCGCCAAAACCGTGTCCGAGCCAATCCCGCTCACGCGCATCTCCAAAAGCCCGGCACCGTTCACCGTGCCGCCCGTTACCACATCGCCCACGCCCTTCTCGACAGGCACCGGTTCGCCCGAGAGCATCGCTTCATCAACGAAACTTGTACCCCGAACCACGACCCCATCCACCGGCACCCGCGCGCCCGGTCGCAACTGCACCACGTCGTCGAGTGCAACCGAGGCCACCGGCACCTCGACCACGTCATCACCCTTCACAACGCGCGCAATGTCTGGTCTCAAGCCCAACAATGCCCTTACCGCCGCGCCCGTACGTCCCTTTGCGCGCGCTTCCAAAAGGCGTCCCAGCAAGATCAAAACAACGATCACGCCCGCCGCCTCAAAGTAAACGCCGCGCGCGTTGTCCGGCAAAACGCCCGGCAAAAACGTTGCCACGCTCGAATACAAAAACGCTGCCCCCGTCCCCAGTGCTACCAGCGCATTCATCTCTGGAGCACCCCGCAGCAACGCCGGTATACCGCGCTCAAAAAACACGCGTCCCGGTCCAATCAACACTGCGCCAATTAACACAAACTGCATTACTCGGGATGCCTGATGCCCAATGGTTTCGTGCACAAGAGCATGCACGCCCGGAACAAAGTGGCCGCCCATCTCAATCAGGAAAACCGGCAAAACCAAAGCTGCCGCAATCCAAACCGACCGGACCAACGCCACCGTTTCATCAACCACCTCAGTCACCGCTTCAAACGACACCGGATAGCCCGCAGCCCGCGCCGCCGCCAAGACCGCTTCCACCTCGCCATCGACCAGATCAACGGCAACTGAATGATCGGCAAAGTTCACTCGCGCGCCGACAACCCCCGGAACGGCGTCCAAAGCCTGCTCCAACCGCCGGACACAAGAGGCGCAACTGAGGCCTTCGACCGCCCCCCGCAAGGTCTCAACCCGCGCCGGATAACCTGCCTCCTCCAGTGCAACGACAACGGCTTCAGCCGACCCTCCGGGCGCTAAATCCGCCTGAACCCGCCCCGACGCAAGGTTCACCTGCGCTGCCAAAACACCCGGCACGGACCCAACAGCCCTCTCCACACGTCCAACACAGGACGCGCAGGACATTCCTTCAACAGATGCACTAAAGAGTGAAGCAGACATGGGTTTCCTTCCAACCTACCCTTCACATAAG
>JABDPD010000297.1 GCA_013042895.1 Boseongicola sp.
ACCAATGCAAGCCAATTCGGAGTAGTATCTATTTGACATACTATTAACATATTGCTTTTCCTCGTACTTTCTAGTGCAATTATTTTGGTATTACAGTGGTAGCAAAATTGGACTTTCGCGGTATTCTACTTGGGAAAGGTCGATTCGAAGCGATCTCGGCGGGGGAGACCATGACGGAAATAACGCAAACAACAGGGACCGGCTCTGCACTTCACGCGGCAACGAAAAAGCCGAAGTCATTGCCAGAGTCTGTCTTCGCCTGGCTGCTAATCGGACCCGCCATGCTGTTTATCGCCGTCATCGTGGCATGGCCACTGGCTGAAACGATCCGCCTTTCATTCATGGAAGCCGGCCTTGGTGGCGAAAAATACGTGGGCCTTGCCAACTATCAGGACCTCGCCGAAAGCCGCAAATTCCATGAGACGATCGTTCGCACCTTCTATTGGATGTTCCTCTCGGTAGCCCTGAAGCTGGTGCTCGGCCTTGTCGGTGCGACGCTCTTGAATGCTGCCGTCCCCGGGCGCGGCCTCTTTCGGGTGCTCGTAATGCCGCCTTGGATCATCCCAATGGCAATTGGCATGATCGGCTGGCTCTGGCTTTACAACGGCTATTTCGGGGTCTTGTCCGGAACAATGATGACGCTTGGCATCACCGATGGTCCGTTTGAGTTCCTGGCCTATAAACAGTCTGCCTTCTATTCGGCAGTTGTGGCAGACGTCTGGGTCGGCACCCCGATGGTAACCTTATTCTTCCTGGCAGCCATGCAGGGCGTCAGCCGAGACCTCTATGAAGCCGCTTGGGTGGATGGAGCAGGTCGTTGGTACCGCTTTCGCCGCATCACAATCCCGCAGATCATGCCCGTGATTGTTTCGATGTCACTACTGTCCGCGATCTTTACCTTTAACAGCTTCGAGATCATCTGGATCCTCACCGAAGGCGGCCCACGAGGCGCAACTACGACTTTGATCGTAGACACCTACAAGACAGCAATCGGCAACTTCAAATTCGGCGAAGGTTCTGCGCGCGCCGTGATCATTGTGATCCTGCTTGGCATCTTCTCACTGCTCTACCTGAACGTGCTCAAGTTCGTAAACCGCAAGTACGGAACCAAGTAAGATGATGGACAAATACACAAAACTTCAGACGGCAGGCATTTACGCCGCGATCACGGTGTTCCTGATCTTCATCCTGTTGCCGTTCTTCGAAATGTTCATGGCCTCGCTCCGCCCGCTGGAGCACCTGTTCCGCAGCCCGTACCAGTTCTGGTCAAGCGACTTCAGCTTTCAGGCCTATAGCGACATGTGGGTCACTGTCCCTCTCTTGGGTCGTTATATTTTCAACTCGGTCTTCATCGCGACCTCGGTGACCCTGATCACAATGGTTTTCGTAGTCCCGGCAGCCTACGCCTACGCCCGTCTCGAGTTTCCTTTCAAGAACGGCTCGCTTGCGATCTTTCTTGGCGTGAACATGTTCACTGGTGCGGTCCTGCTGATCCCACTCTACCGCGTCCTGCGCTCGATGGGGCTTTTGAACACCTACTGGGCAATGATTGTCCCCGGCGTCGCATTCCTCATCCCAACAGGTATTTGGCTCCTGCGCTCTTATCTGGAAAAGATCCCGCGCGAGCTGGAAGAGGCGGCCTACGTCGACGGTGCAACACGAATGTACACTTTGCGGCGTGTGGTTCTGCCACTTGCTACGCCGGGCCTTATCGTCGTGGGAACAGCCGTGTTCATCGGTGCTTATGCCCAGCAATTCCTCTTTGCGATCACGTTCAACCAGCAACGTGAACTTCAACCCCTGCCAGCCGGACTGTTTGAGTTCATCGGCTATCAGGATGTCACCTGGAACCAGATGATGGCCGCTGCCCTGACGGGCATCCTGCCGGTCATGGTCATCTTCTTGTTCCTTCAGAAATACCTCGTGGCGGGTCTGACGGCCGGTGCGGTCAAAGAATAGCCAAAATCCAACTAAGGGAGACTAAAATGAAACTTTCTAGAATGACGCTTGGAGCAGTGCTTCTGTCCAGTGCAGCCACAATGGCTGCCACGCAGAGCCATGCCACCGAACTGCACTTCATCATGTGCGGCGGCGAAGTGCGCGAGGCGGATCAGGCGGTTGTCGATCAGTTCATCGCAGACAACGCAGGCGTGACTGTCAACCTAGAGGCTGTTCCTTGGGGCACGTGCCAGGACAAATCTCTGACACTGGCCGCAGCCGGTGATCCGCCATCCGTCGCTTACATGGGCTCGCGCACACTGCGCCAACTGGCCAACAACGATTTAATCGTGCCTGCCGAGATTGACCCGGCTGCCCCCTACCAGCCCGGCGTTCTCAACACCGTGACCATCGAAGGTCAGACATGGGGTTACCCACACGCGTTTTCGACTAAAGCGCTCTACATCAACTGTGATCTAGTTGAAGCTTCTGGTCAGACATGTGAAGCGCCGGCGACATGGGATGACATGTACGCAATGGCAAAAGGCGTTGTCGACAACACTGAATCTGCAGGCGTTGGCCTTGCCGGTAAAGACTTCGACAACACGATGCACCAGTTCCTGAACTACCTCTATTCCAACGGCGGCGAGGTCATCGACCCGGCCACGGGCGCAAACATGCTCGACAGCCAGCAGACACGCGAAACGCTGGAATTCTACGGCAAGCTCGTGTCCGTCGCTCAGGCAGGCCCAACCGCTTGGGAGCGTGACCAGCTTAAGGACCTCTTCAATGACGGTCAGATCGCTATGTACGTTCAGGGCCCATGGGGCTACGGACAGCACAATGAGGATATCAACCAACTCGTCGTTCCGGTTCCAGCCGGTCCATCGGGTGAAAGCGGTTCGATCCTGATCACGGACTCAATCGTTGTCTTCAAAGGCTCGGGCCACGAAGATCTGGCGCAGGAACTGGCCAAGCGGATCACATCCGGCGACGCTCAGTACGACCTCGACAGCTCCTGGGGCCTGACACCGATCTTTGATTATGCCGCGATGGGCAAATCCGATCTCTACTACGAGGCAGGTGTCTGGCCGAACTTCACGGCGTCTATCTCGACCGGTGGTCCAGAGCCAATCGTTGAAGACTTCAAATCGCTGCAGTCCGTCTTCACCAACATGGTGCAGGGCATCATCCTTGAGGACGACACAGTGGATAATCTGGTGACCATCGCCGGTGAAGAGCTCGACGACGCTCTCTAAGAACTTCCTCCCTGCCTCGGGCGGCCCCAAACTTGGGTCGCCCGGGGACTAAAACCCATCTTCTACGAAACGATTGGACAGATCCATGGCGACGCTTTCTCTAAATGCCATCAACAAGTCTTTTGGAGCGGCAAAGGTGTTGCACGACATCAGCCTCGCCATTGAGGACAAGGAATTTGTCGTCTTCGTCGGCCCCTCGGGCTGTGGAAAGTCAACACTGCTGCGGATCATCGCAGGCTTGGAAGAAGCCACGGACGGCTCCATCGTAATCGGCGGTGAGGACGTCAGCGCGGCTC
>JABDPD010000299.1 GCA_013042895.1 Boseongicola sp.
GTCTGACCCGAGGCCCAACCAGAGCTTGCCATCATGCTTGATGATCAGCGGCTCGGCCTCACCGGAGGACGTTTTGCCAAGGACTTCTATACTGGCGTCGGTCGTCAAAAGAGCTTTCGACACGCGATAGAACAATGGAACCATAGATGGTGGCGCGACACCAATTTCGGCGAGTTCGTCGATGTGATGTTGAACTGCAGCCGCATCGCGCCCCGTCCAACCTGCCACTATCAATTCCGTTATTTCAATGTCGAGCAGGTCATATTCGGTGTTGAATTGCATCTCGCGGTCCTCAAACCTGTGCCTAAGCGCGAACTTGCCACACGTGTCGGTGCTGTCCAGCTTATTTGGGCAGCAGTTGTTGGGAACACAGATATGACTTTTGATCAGTTGAAAACATTCTATTGGGTAGCGCGCCTCGGTGGTTTTCGCCGTGCCTCGGACCATCTCAGCCTGTCTCAACCAGCCATTTCGACGCGGATCAGCACCTTGGAAGCCGAATTGGGGATCACCCTTTTCGAGCGCACGACAAAAGGGGCCGGTCTTACAAAGAGCGGCACAATACTGCTTGGGTATGCAGAGAAGATGCTCTTTGTGCAGGAAGAGATCGTCAAGCGCGTCGGAAATCCATCAGAGGCCGAAGGTCTGTTTCGGATTGGCTCCTCCGAGACGATTGCACAGGCATGGTTGCCCGATTTCTTGAAAGCATTCAGCGCTGAATATCCTCGTGTGAATATTGATCTGACGGTCGACATATCAGGGAACTTGCGAAACAGCCTTTTGCAGCAGGATATTGATCTGGCCTTTTTGATGGGCCCAGTGTCCGAGTTTACCGTAGAGAATGTGGAACTGCCGTCATTCGAGCTCCATTGGTACAAGGCAAGGAACAGCGGCCCGGTCGATTTGGAGACAATTCCTGTAATTTCCTACGCAGCCAAAACACGTCCTTACCGCGAATTGATGGCTGAATTGTCAACGCGCGTCGGCCCCAACGTTAGAGTTTATTCTTCAGCCTCTCTTTCGGCGAGCCTCCAGATGATCGCGGCAGGCATTGCGGTTGGCCCCTACCCTCGCGAGTTGGCGTCGGGCTTATTATCGCTCGGACGCATTGAGGAGTTTGACCCGGGTTTTCAGCCAAGTCCTTTGGCGTTCACCGCTTCATACTTGGGCGAACCGCGAAGTGCCTTGGCAGAGCGCGGGGCAGAAATCGCGCGTGACATTGCGAAGGCATGGCAAACGACCAATCGACCCTGAAGGACATCAGGGTTTTTTATCACACGTTATTAATAATGATAATTTGAGATAATATTCCGTTCATGTAATCGTCACCCTCAAGAAACAAGGGGTGCCGAAATGTCCGCGGACATGGAAATCTATCAGGGCCAGCGCACATTGACGGCAAAAGCTGTCCGAGCCGAGATTCGAGCGGGCCGTTATGATCGCCACACCGCAGGACTCGCTGCAGGAAAGCTTCAATGCAACCTCGCAATTTTGCCTGAGGTGCACGCACTCGACTTCTTGAGATTTTGCCAACGCAACCCAAAGCCATGTCCAGTTGTTGGCGTAAGCGACACCGGAGATCCCTTTATGCGCACGCTGGGAGACGACATTGATATCCGCAGCGACGTTCCGCGGTATCGAGTGTTTCGCGAAGGTACGTTGGTCGAAGAGGTGAAGGATATCGGGCATCTCTGGCGGGACGATCTGGTGACCGTTGCATTGGGTTGCTCGTTCACATTCGAGAACGCGTTCATGGCGAACGATATCCCAGTACGACACATCGAACAGGACAAAACGGTACCGATGTATAGGACGAGTATCGCTCTTGAGCCTGCGGGGGTCTTTAAAGGCGAGATGGTCGCCACGATGCGGCCAATCCACAAGGAGCGCGTCGAGGACGCGTGGAGGATTAGCGGCGCATTTCCCCATGCTCACGGCGCTCCGATTGCAATGGGTGATCCAGGTGCCATCGGAATCACAGATCTAAATGCGCCGGACTGGGGCGATCCCGTGCAGGTGAGTGAGGACGAAGTTCCCGTCTATTGGGCCTGCGGGGTCACACCACAAAACGTCTTAATGAACGCGCACCTGCCGCTCTGCATCACCCACGCCCCCGGCCACATGTTAATCGCAGACGTCTCGGAAACGTTTGAAAATCAACCACTTATAAATTCCAAAAACTGACATGGAGAATAGAATGCGTAACTCAATCACACTGATCGCGGCGGCAATGACACTGGCAACGCCAGCATTCGCTGAAAACCTTGCAGTAGTCGGCAGTTGGTCGGGCTTGCCGCTGCACAAGCAGTACGAAGCTCCTTTCTGGGGCGAAACACTGACGGCTGCCTCGGGCGGAAACATCACGGTTGAATTGACCACGCACAACCAGATGGGCCTTGGCCTCGGTGACATCTATCCGCTCCTTGGTCAGGGCGTCTATGACGTAGCTATGACCGTGGCCGACTATGCGGTGGCCGATGCGCCTGAGCTGGAAGGACTCGACGTGCCGCTGATCGCCTTAAGTGCCGACGAAGCACGCGCCATGGTAGATGCCGCGCGGCCCATGGTTGCAGACATCTATCGAGACCGCTTCAACAGCCATGTCCTGGCGATTGCACCGTATCCACCGCAAGTTGTCTTCTGTAACGCCGAGATCGGGGGCCTCGATGACCTTCAGGGGTTGAAGGTACGCGCATCTGGCCGAATGACTGCGAAGTTGTTGGAAGCTCTTGGTGCCGAAGGCGTGAACGTCTCGTTCTCGGAAGTCCCAGGCGCTCTTCAGAAAGGTGTCGTGGATTGTGCGGTGACTGGTGCAGGTTCAGGCTACTCAGCCGGATGGTGGGAAGTCTCGACACATCTTATGCCCCTTCCATTGGGTGGCTGGGACCCGGT
>JABDPD010000300.1 GCA_013042895.1 Boseongicola sp.
CGACTATGGCGTGCGTGCGGCTGAGGCGGCTATGACCGCGCTGGCGCAGGAAGGCATTCTGACCGAGGCGGATTTGCCTCAGACACACGAAGGTGCCGCCACAGATGGCACCGCCTTGCTGGCCGCGCGTCAGCTAAATCCAAGACGTATCGCCGTCGTACACGTGGGCACTCGCCCCGGTCCCGACGGTATCGAAACTTTCATGAACGTAGAACGGCTTCGGCCGCAACAATAGGGAACTGCAAAATGGCTGTCCTCGTCGACGAAAACACCAAGGTAATCTGTCAGGGCTTCACGGGCTCGCAGGGGACATTTCACTCCGAACAGGCGATTGCCTATGGAACTCAGATGGTTGGCGGCGTGACGCCTGGAAAAGGTGGTCAGACCCATCTGGACCTGCCGGTGTTCAACTCATGCCACGAGGCCGTGGCCAAGACGGGCGCGAATGCAAGCGTGATTTATGTGCCGCCGCCATTTGCAGCGGACTCGATTTTGGAAGCATTGGATGCAGAAATTCCTTTGATCGTGGCGATCACGGAGGGCATCCCAGTTCTCGACATGATGCGGGTGAAGCGGGCGTTGGAAACTTCGTCGTCAACACTAATTGGTCCGAACTGCCCTGGTGTGATTACTCCTGATGCCTGCAAGATCGGCATTATGCCGGGTCACATTCACAAGCGCGGCTCGGTCGGCGTTGTCTCCCGTTCCGGCACGCTAACTTACGAGGCTGTGAAGCAAACCACTGACGTGGGCCTTGGTCAGTCGACCTGTGTTGGTATCGGCGGCGACCCAATCAAAGGCACAGAGCATATTGATGTACTGGAGTGGTTCCTTGCGGACGACGAAACTGAGAGCATCATCATGATCGGTGAGATCGGCGGTTCGGCTGAAGAAGAGGCTGCACAGTTCCTCGCGGATGAGAAGAAGAAGGGTCGTTGGAAGCCAACGGCTGGCTTTATTGCGGGGCGCACGGCACCTCCGGGACGTCGGATGGGCCACGCGGGAGCGATTGTTGCCGGTGGCAAAGGTGGCGCGGACGACAAGATCGAAGCAATGAAGTCCGCCGGTATCGTTGTGGCGGAGAGCCCCGCTGGGCTTGGTGAGGCTGTGTTGGAAGCGATTGGCTGATGGGACTTCGGCTTTCAGCGGTTGCAATAGCTCTTACAGTGGTGGCGACAACGTCGACCGCCGCTTCGGCTATTGAGCAACCATTGGAGTTTGCGCAGACCTGTCTGCAGCCCGCCGACGAGATCGATTCAATCGCAGACAAGCTGGAAGACGCCGGATGGAACCGGAGTTTTGACGCGGATGCAGTCGTCACAGGACTGACTTGGATCGGCATCACAGATTACTTCACAACCGATACGGGTGGCGAAACACTTGAAGCGATTATGGCTCTGAAGGCAAAGACTGCCAGTGCCCTTCTGCGGAAGAAGGACATCCCACAAAGCAAGGGCCGGTTCTTGGCACGGGGCGATGATATTCTCTACATCATGTGGCGCCAACCCAAGGCCACGGTAACCGAAATCGAGTGTCATGCAGCATTGTCAGTCGAGACAATGCGAGAGACATTTGCGCAACTTGATCTGGCAACCCGCCCCGCCTTCCATCAAGGCCCAGCCGAAATTTCCGCAGCAGGCAGAGTGACTATCAGCCTTCTCAACCCTGAAAAACTTGCGCCGCATTCACCGCCGGGTGCGGTGGTCAAAACTTATCACACGTCGCGTAACCAATGAAGCATCCCCACAGAGAGGTGACTCCATGACCGAACAATCCCCGAACGAAATCTTCAAGGCTTCGTCCTTTCTACAAGGCCATAACGCTGAGTATATCGAGCAACTCTATGCGCGCTATGCGGCGGACCCGAATGCGGTCGATGAAGCGTGGGGCGCGTTCTTCAAGGAGCTTGGAGACGCTGGTGTGGATGCGCAGGCCGAGGCGGCTGGGCCATCCTGGGCGCGGGCCGATTGGCCACCGCAGCCTAGCGACGAGTTGACGTCAGCTCTGGATGGGCAGTGGGGCGATTTGGGCCCTAAGGCTGCGGCTGGTGCCGGTGCCAAGATTGCTGCGAAGGCAGCAGAAAAGGGTGTGGCGGTCAGTGAAGATCAGATCAAACGGGCAGTATTGGATTCGATCCGTGCTTTGATGATCATCCGGGCCTATCGTATTCGCGGTCATCTCGTGGCGGACCTTGATCCATTGGGGATGCGCGATCAGACGCCTCATCCGGAACTTGATCCTAAGTCTTATGGGTTCTCAGAAGCCGATATGGATCGCCCGATCTTCATTGATAACGTGCTTGGGCTTCAGATGGCCTCGATGCGTGAGATCATTGCCATTGTGAAGCGGACCTATTGCGGCACGTTTGCACTGCAGTACATGCACATCTCGAACCCAGAAGAAGCCGGGTGGCTGAAAGAGCGGATCGAAGGTTACGGCAAGGAAATCGCGTTTACCCGTGAGGGGCGTAAAGCGATCCTCTCAAAGCTGGTCGAGGCCGAAGGATTCGAGAAGTTCCTGCATGTGAAATACATGGGCACCAAGCGATTTGGTCTGGACGGTGGTGAGAGCCTGGTTCCCGCGATGGAACAAATCATCAAACGCGGGGGCGCGCTTGGTGTAAAGGACATCATCATCGGTATGCCGCACCGGGGTCGTCTGAGTGTTTTGGCTAATGTGATGGCCAAACCTTACAAGGCGATCTTCAACGAATTTCAGGGTGGCTCTTTCAAGCCAGAGGACGTCGATGGGTCGGGCGATGTAAAGTATCACCTTGGGGCGTCGTCGGATCGTGAGTTTGATGGGAACTCGGTGCATCTTAGTCTGACGGCGAACCCGTCGCACCTTGAGGCCGTGAACCCGGTTGTGATCGGCAAGGCGCGGGCCAAGCAGGACCAGCACAACGATGAAACCCGAACGAGTGTTTTGCCGCTTTTGCTGCATGGTGACGCAGCATTTGCCGGCCAGGGTGTTGTGGCTGAGTGTTTCGGCCTGTCGGGTCTGAAGGGTCACAAGACAGGTGGCACAATCCACATCATTGTGAACAACCAGATTGGCTTTACGACGGCGCCGCACAATTCGCGGTCCTCTCCGTATCCGACGGATATTGCCTTGATGGTGGAAGCGCCGATTTTCCATGTGAACGGCGATGACCCTGAGGCCGTGGTGCATGCCGCCAAGGTCGCGACCGAGTTCCGTCAGAAGTTTGGCAAGGACGTGGTTCTGGATATCTTCTGCTACCGCCGGTTTGGTCATAACGAGGGCGACGAGCCCATGTTCACCAACCCGATCATGTATCAGAAGATCAAAAAGCAGAAAACGACGCTGAGCCTTTATACCGAGCGTCTTGTGCGCGACGGGTTGATCCCCGAAGGCGAAATTGAGGATATGAAGGCCAGTTTTCAATCCTATCTGAACGATGAATTCGAAGCCGGGAAAGCCTATAAGCCAAACAAGGCGGACTGGCTGGATGGGCGCTGGTCGCATCTCGACAAAGAAGGCGAGAAGTATCAGCGCGGTAAGACGGCGATAAAGAAAGCGACGTTTGAGGAGATCGGCAAGGCATTGACCACAGTGCCTGAAGGCGTGCCTATTCACCGTACGGTCGAGCGTTTGTTAGAGAACAAAGCGAAGATGTTCGACAGTGGTGAAGGGTTCGACTGGGCAACGGCGGAGGCCTTGGCGTTTGGCTCGCTTCTGACAGAAGGGTATCCGGTACGGCTGGCGGGTCAGGATTCCACGCGAGGGACCTTCTCGCAGCGCCATTCCGGCATCATCAATCAGGAGACGGAAGAGCGGTATTATCCTCTAAACAGCATCCGCGAAGGACAGGCCCACTACGAGGTGATCGACTCGATGCTGTCGGAATATGCGGTGCTTGGGTTCGAGTACGGCTATTCACTCGCCGAGCCAAATGCACTGGTTCTTTGGGAAGCGCAGTTTGGCGACTTCGCCAATGGGGCGCAGATCATGTTCGACCAGTTCATCTCATCTGGTGAACGCAAGTGGCTTCGGATGTCGGGCCTCGTGATGCTTCTGCCGCACGGGTTTGAGGGGCAAGGTCCTGAGCACTCGTCTGCGCGACTTGAGCGCTTCTTGCAAATGTGTGCGGAAGACAACTGGATCGTGGCGAACTGCACGACTCCAGCAAACTATTTCCACCTTCTGCGTCGCCAACTGCATCGTAGCTACCGAAAGCCGCTGGTGATTATGACGCCGAAGTCTTTGCTCCGTCACAAAATGGCAGTCTCGAAGAAGTCAGAGTTTATCACCGGATCGAGCTTCCACCGCGTACTTTGGGATGACGCGCAGCTTGGCAATTCGGACACGGAATTGGCAGGTGATGACAAGATCAAGCGGGTCGTAATGTGTTCAGGCAAAGTCTACTTTGACCTTCTGGAAGAACGTGACGCTCGCGGCATTGATGATATCTACCTAATGCGCGTCGAGCAGTTCTATCCATTCCCGGCACAGTCGTTCGTGAACGAATTAAAGCGCTTCCCGAACGCTGATTACGTCTGGTGTCAGGAAGAGCCGAAGAACCAGGGCGCTTGGACTTTTATGGAGCCCAACATTGAATGGGTTCTCACCCGCATCAAAGCCAAGAACACACGTCCGAAATACGCGGGACGCGCGGCGGCGGCATCGCCGGCTACAGGTCTCGCTTCGGCGCACAAAGCACAACAACAGGCGCTCGTGAATGACGCGCTGACACTGGAAGGGTAATCCGACATGGCAACTGAAATTCGAGTGCCGACGCTTGGGGAAAGCGTTACGGAAGCGACTGTCGCAACGTGGTTCAAAAAGCCCGGCGATACGGTCGCAGTGGACGAAATGCTCTGCGAGCTGGAAACCGACAAGGTTACGGTCGAGGTCCCCTCGCCCGCTGCGGGGAAATTGGGAGAGATCATCGCGGCAGAAGGTGCGACTGTTGGTGTGGACGCGCTATTGGCGACACTGGCTGAAGGCGACAGCGTAGCAGCTGCTTCCGCAACCAAAAAAGCTGGGGCTCCTAAAGCGGCGTCAGGCGGAGGTCAATCGCTTGACGTCATGGTTCCAACCCTTGGCGAGAGCGTCACCGAGGCGACAGTGTCGAGCTGGTTCAAAAAGGCCGGAGACAGCGTCACTCAAGACGAGATGCTTTGCGAGTTGGAGACCGACAAAGTGTCGGTCGAAGTTCCCGCCCCAGCGACTGGCATACTCGGCGAGATTTTGGCGGCTGAGGGAGCAACAGTTGAAGCAGGCGGCAAGCTCGCTGTGATGTCGGCGGGCGAAGGCGCCTCGGCACCTGTACCTTCACCTGCGGCGGAAGCTCCCGCCGAGACGGACCCTGCGAGAGGAGGCGGGAAGGATGTGGAAGACGCGCCTTCGGCCAAGAAGCTGATGGCCGAAAACAACCTTTCGTCCGATCAGGTCGCGGGCTCGGGGCGCGATGGCCGCGTCATGAAGGAAGACGTGCAGAAGGCTTTGGCCAATCCGACTCCTGCTGCCGCACCCGCAGCTCCAGCCGCTCCGCGTGGCCCAGTGGCAGCGGAAGATGCGGGTCGCGAGGAACGTGTGAAGATGACACGTTTGCGCCAGACCATTGCACGCCGCCTGAAAGACGCGCAAAACACTGCCGCGATGCTGACGACTTACAACGAGGTCGACATGTCGGCCACCATGGCGCTCCGGAAGGAATACAAGGAGCTCTTCGAGAAGAAGCACGGTGTGAAGCTCGGATTTATGTCGTTCTTCACTAAGGCCTGTGCACATGCATTGAAGGAAGTGCCCGAGGTGAACGCCGAGATTGATGGCACGGACGTAGTGTATAAAAACTTCGTTCACATGGGCATCGCCGTTGGAACACCAAATGGTCTTGTTGTCCCTGTGGTGCGCAACTCCGATCATATGTCGTTTGACGAGATCGAGAAAAAAATCAATGAGCTGGGTGCGCGTGGTCGCGATGGGAAACTCTCGATGGCAGAGATGCAGGGCGGGACATTCACCATTTCGAATGGCGGTGTTTATGGTTCACTGATGTCGTCACCTATCCTGAACCCGCCACAGTCAGGTATCCTCGGCATGCACAAAATCCAAGAGCGTCCGATGGTCGTGAATGGCGAGATCGTGATCCGTCCAATGATGTATCTAGCTCTGTCCTATGACCACAGGATTGTGGACGGCAAAGGGGCGGTGACCTTCCTCGTGCGGGTAAAAGAAGCGCTTGAGGATCCACGACGGCTTTTGATGGACCTTTGAAGCCATGACCTGGCCCGGAAAACGATTTGGCGGCGCGGCGATCATGATCGCGCTACTGGGCATTTACGCTACGATATTCGCACGCACGACGTTTGACGTGTTCGACCTTCCTTTGTGGATCGGGCTATTGGAATGGCCAATCACGTTGGTTCTATTTTATGCAATCTGGGCTGCCTGGCAGAAACAGTCGCGCAAGGCAGCACTTGCTGTCGTCGCTTCAATGCTCGGCTTTTACGGTGTTCATGGACACTTGTTGTTTGATGTGCCGCTGGCCTTCATCGCTGTCACCGTCGCTGCCCTGATCATCCTCGTCACACTCCCAAGCGCCTGGGCGCAAGGTTGGTGAGAAAGCCAATACGCATAACTGGTGCTCTTGCGCTCGCGGCCCTAGCCGGATGCGCAGCCCCTGTGGCGGATATCACGGCGACCGCACGCCATGTGGCGTCAAACGTCGCATACGGCAATGATGGCGCGCGGATGCACTTGTTCATCTTCGATCCGAACGTGCCACGCTCGCTCGCAGACAGAAAAGCGATTGCCCGTCGGACCATTGCTCTGGACCCTGGATGCGCTTGGGTTGTCGCCCCCGATGACGTGCTCATTGAAGCTACCAAAACACAAGGCGCACGATTCACTGACACAATGCTGGTCGCACCTCTAAGATGCTCACGGACATGATCATTCACCTGTTCAAAAATATCCTGGAGGGCAAGGGGGCGAGGCCCCAGCCGCTTCAAAAGCAAAAAGGAAATCCCAATGGCAAGTTATGATGTTATCGTCATCGGCAGTGGCCCCGGCGGCTATGTGTGCGCAATTCGGTGCGCGCAGCTGGGGCTAAAGACAGCATGTGTGGAAGGGCGTGAAACGCTGGGGGGGACCTGTCTAAACGTGGGCTGCATCCCATCCAAGGCGATGCTTCATGCCACTGAGATGCTTCATGAGGCGGAAACCAACTTCTCGAAAATGGGTCTCGGGGTGTCAAAACCCAAGGTCGATTGGAAGGCGATGCTGGCGTACAAACAGGACACGATCGATGCGAACACCAAAGGCATCGAATTCCTGTTCAAGAAAAACAAGGTGGATTGGCTTAAAGGTTGGGGATCGATCCCTGGCGAAGGCAAAGTGAAAGTCGGTGACGAGGTTCACGAAGCAAAACACATCGTGATCGCAACTGGCTCGGACGTTGCCACTTTGCCAGGTGTCGAAGTTGACGAGAAGGTGGTTGTGTCCTCGACCGGTGCTTTGGAGCTTGGCAAAATACCTAAGACTATGGTGGTAATTGGCGCAGGTGTGATCGGGCTTGAGTTGGGGTCCGTCTATAGCCGCCTCGGTGCGGATGTGACCGTGATCGAGTATCTCGATGTTATCACACCGGGTATGGATGCTGAGATCCAGAAGACCTTTCAGCGCACACTCAAAAAGCAAGGTCTTAAATTCGTAATGGGGGCTGCTGTCCAGAGCGTGTCGGCAACAAAGACCAAGGCCAAGGTCACGTACAAGCTCAAAAAGAATGACAGTGAAGAGACAATTGATGCCGATACGGTCCTCGTCGCGACTGGGCGCAAACCCTATACGGATGGCCTTGGGTTGGCTGATCTTGGTGTTGAGATGTCCGAGCGCGGGCAGGTCAAAACGGACGCTCATTGGGCGACCAATGTGAAGGGAATTTACGCAATTGGCGACGCAATTGCAGGGCCGATGCTTGCGCATAAGGCTGAGGACGAGGGTATGGCCGTCGCCGAAACCATTGCCGGTCAAGCAGGACATGTGAACTATGGTGTCATTCCGGGCGTGATCTACACGCATCCAGAAGTTGCTAATGTTGGTCAGACCGAGGAGCAATTGAAGGAAGCCGGTCAGGCTTACAAAGTCGGCAAGTTTTCGTTTATGGGCAATGGGCGCGCGAAGGCGAACTTCGCGGCCGACGGGTTCGTGAAAATCCTCGCGGACAAAGACACCGATCGCATTCTGGGCGCGCATATAATCGGGCCAATGGCGGGTGATCTGATCCACGAGATTTGTGTCGCGATGGAGTTCGGTGCGGCTGCCGAGGATTTGGCACGGACTTGTCACGCTCACCCGACCTATTCAGAAGCGGTGCGCGAGGCGGCACTTGCCTGTGGAGACGGAGCAATCCACGCGTGACATTTGGGGGGAGGCTCTCCCACTCGCTTCGCTCGTCCTCCAAGATTTTAGGGATTGGAGGAAGTTGGATCAGACTGTGTCCCGGTTCTCATCAAGATAGGCGCGCACCCGGGTCAACAGGGGTAGAACCGCTGCGATGTCGTCTGACGGAATCGCATTTGTCATTTTCGCGAAGACAGGTCCGAGGGCATTGATGGCGTTCTGATGAAAAGTCCGACCTTCCGCGGTGATGAAGACGCATTTCGAGCGTGCATCGTTGGGGTTTGGGGCTGTGCGGACTAACCCGTGTCTTTCCAGCCCAGAAAGCGTGTGTGTCATCGTGGTTTTCGGCACCTGAAAGGCGCGCGCGATTTCCAGTGGCGTGCGACCGTCGCCGAGCCTAATCAGATGATTGATGACTGAAAAATGCGGGACAATCAGCCCGTTTGGAAGCCGCGCCTCCATCATGGCGCGGCTGAGTTGCTCGATGATCCCGATCTCGTTGAAAAACGCAAACAAAGGCTCGGTCGGATTATCCCGTGGCACGGATTTTTGCCTCCAATGGCCAGCGCGGGCTTTGGGACACCTCCGGTCCATAGCCCAGTCGCGCTAACATTTGCACGGTTCCACCACCCGGAGCCAGCTTTTGGTGCACTTGCGCGTATAGATCAGTCATTTCGGGGTACTCTTGAAGCGCTTGGCTGAGCGGTTGCACTCCAAGGCCGCGCCGTGTTGCCGCAAGGTGGAGGCGCATCCAATCGCGACCAGCCGCGATCTGGTCTACGCGTGTGTTTTGCGCCGTTACCTGCCACAGGTGGGCCATTGCGGTATCCGCGTTCGCGAGGACCGCATTAACCCCCTCGCGGAATGCGACCGAACTGGCATCGAGCGCCGCGGATCTCGTGAAAGTGCGTGTCAGATGCATGGCCTCGAAAACCGGCCCTGAAAAGTCGATACCGTCTGGATTCGTGCTGACCTCTTTGTGTCCGATCCGAAAGAGATCGACGCTTTCTTTGTAGGTGTGTGGGGTTTCGATTTCGATTATCAGCGCTTCACGGGTCAATTGGCGCAAATCGGCGACCTGGGTCGCTAAATTTGTTGCCTGGGCATCGGTCGCACGGGCGACTGTCACAAAGTCCGCAAGTGCGTCGTCCGGCACCGTGCGTGTGGTATCGAAGGTTTCCTTCAGCGAACGCCTCTCCATCACATGCTGGAACAAGGGATCCGGGGTGGCGCCCGTTGCAAAGCGGACGTGAGCTACGGGGCGCGCGTCAAGTTTCTTGGGGTCAATTCCGGACGGGAAGAGTTCGATCTCGGTGGCCAAGCCATCCTCAGCAGCGGCAAGGCTGAGCAATTCCAGAAAGCATCCAAGTCCTATGACAATCTGCGCGAAAATGGGTCCGTGTGCGGCAGCAAACGATCTGTATCGACATAGAGGGTGATTTCATCAGGGTTGCCAAGGTCAACGATCCATGGTTGGCGGTTATGCGGGTTGGGCGCGAGGATTGCGTAGCTCAGCGCTTTCTTACGCGGATCGCTGTATTGGCCAGCGTTTGCCCACGGAGCAATTGCGGTGTCTGGCGCGCGCGTCACGGCGAAGGTTGCGCCGGATGCGGCCGCGATGAAGCCACCTCCGAGAATTGCGAGAGTCTTGCGACGGGACAGTATCATTTCGAGTCTCCAAGTAATACGATATCGAACCAGTTAGTCCGATATCGTATTACCTTCAAGCCAGATCTCGAAGTTGCGTTTTGCCGCAAGACAGGCGTCATGTTTATTGGTAAACGAAAGTGACCACAGAACAGTTGGAATACTTCAT
>JABDPD010000302.1 GCA_013042895.1 Boseongicola sp.
ACTGACCTGTGCGGCGACATAGACGCCGACATGCTGGCAATCGCAAACGCTTTAGAAGAAACCTACATAGGGAAATATGAAGGCAGAATGATTGGCGCGGCCTCTGCCGTTGCAATCCTAGAAACGATTGTCACGCGATGGAAAGAGCACGTCGTTGTGCGATGCGGCGACGACAAAGAAATGTTGGGGCATTTTGAAAACATTGTTGCTTTATTGAAAGAAGATTTGCTCAAGCGCACTTTCATCAAGACTGCGCCCACCAACGAATGTTGAAGGAGATAAAACCAATGACTGAATACACGTTTGAAACCAGCCCGGAGCTTGACAAGCTGGCCCCGGCTCTTGTGGCGTTCCAAAAGGCCGTCAAAGACCCGCAGAAGAACAGCACCAATCCGCATTTCAGAAGCAAGTTTGCGAGTCTCGAGGACAGCATCACAGCCATTCGCCACGTTGCCAACGATTGCGGCTTCTCCATCACGCAATGGCGCGTGGGGCACGGCGTCTCGACTTTCATGCTGCACACCTCGGGGCAGTGGATACGCGGGGATGCAGAGCTCATTATTGAAAAGCTGACCCCGCAGGCCCTTGGCAGCGCCACCACCTACGAGCGGCGCTACTCGCTTCTCGGGGCGACAGGCACTTCGGGCGACGTGGACGACGACGCAGAGAGCGCCATGCAGCGCGAGGCCCCGCAGCCGGCGGACGACATCAAGCAGGTAAAGCGGTTCATTGATTCGATCGGAGGCGCGGAAACCCTGGAAGGGCTCAACATGGTGGGCAAAACCATTCAGGCCGCGCACCTCACCGACACGTCTCGATCTGACCTTAAGGCCATCTACCTAGCAAAGAAGCACGAGTTGGAAAATGAATAAGCAGGCAAAATTGCTGGCCGCGGTGGAGCCTGCTTCGTCGCTTCCCCTGGATGGTCCAGGGGCGGCGGCGCGTTTTAGGAGGGGGCGATGAGCGACAAAACAGCATGGATGAAGCGATTCGCGGAGTTCCAGGGCCGGGTCAACCAACTGGTTGCTGAGGACATCTACGAGCACGGCGAGGCACAGGAAGATCGCCAAGTCACCTTTCAGGACGTGCGGCGCCTGTGCGTGGAAATGGCAGGCACGGCGTTTGAGCTCTACACGGCGGCCACCCGGATTGAGGAAGTGGTTGCCGCAGCCTACCTCACAGCGGCTAACCCCATTCGCGTGTACGGAGAGGACGAGGACGATGGGCAAAGCGAGTAGGCGCAGCGGAATCGCATTTGAGCGCCAAGCGCGGGACTTGCTTCGCCGCCTTTGGCCCGATGCCAGGCGTGGGCTCGGCCAGGCTTACGGGGCGCAGCAGGCCGACATTGAGGGCACCCCGATTCGTTGGGAGGTGAAATGTCACGCCCAGTGGCCGCCCATCGAAGCCGCCATCCAGCAGCTCGAGCGCGACGGCGAGAAATACTCGGACAGTCGGATCCAAGCCGTGATGCACAAGCGAAAGAACAAGACCGGATGGCGCGTTACCATGGACTTTGAGCATTTTGTGCGCTTGGTAGCCGCAGAGAAGGGGGAGTCGTGAGAAGTAAAAAAGCGTACATCTTGGACGCACTCGTGCCGGATTTGGTTAGCGACTTCCTGTACTACGACCGGAAGGAAGACGAGTTGCTGCCACGCGGGTCCATTGAAGCAGCCGTAAGGAACGGTGAGCTTTCATGGGAAGAGATCGCAGATCGTTTTCGCCAAGAGCTGCTGAAGAACGAAAACGCAGAGAAGGGGGAGTGATGAAAGCCTGGTGGTATGGCCCGGACATTCTGCCGCATGGCGACGGACGGCATGTAGTCGTTGGCGAGACGTTAGCCATCGAGGGCGAGTTAATGCTGTGCCATAACGGGCTGCATTGGTCCGAGAGCGCATTGGGCGCGCTGCATTACGGTTCTGGGCGGTTTTGGCGGGTAGAGCCTGGCGGCAAAATCCTACACGGCGACGACAAAGGTTGTTCGTCGGAGCGCACGCACTTGGCAGTGGTGAAGGACACGGATGAGGTGCTGAGGCGTTTTTCCAGGCTGTGTGCGTTGGACGTGACCGGTGCGTGGGACCATGAGGATAAAGCAGTCGTGATGCGGTGGCTGCGCACCGGTGACGAGTCGCTGCGCCAGGCTGCTCACTCGGCTG
>JABDPD010000311.1 GCA_013042895.1 Boseongicola sp.
CCCGGGCAGCCAATAGCCACCTTGTGCGTTACGTTTTTCACCACGGTGTAGTGATGCAGACCTTCCTCACCACCTTCGCGCCCGTACCCACTCCACTTCACCCCGCCAAAGGGTGTCTCAGGCAACGATGCCTCCAGCGTATTGATCGACAAATTCCCGGTCTCAACACGCTCTGCCATCTCATACGCATTTGCCGCCGAATGCGTGAAACCGTAGGCCGCAAGCCCGTATGGAAGTCTATTTGCCTGAGCTATACCATCATCCAGAGACGCGATTGGGTTGATTATTGCAATAGGTCCAAACGGCTCTTCCGTCATAACGCGCGCCTTGTCAGGGACATTCGCAAGCACGGTCGGCTCAAAGAAATAACCAGCATTGCCAATCCGCGATCCACCGGCCAACAAGTCAGCCCCCTGCGCAACCGCATCCTCAACAAACATCGCCATCGCCGCCAACCGCCGATCATTTGCCACAGGCCCCATCTCGATCCCGTCTCTAAAGCCATCACCGACCACAACCGACTTTGCCTTCGCTACAAACCCTTCAGCAAACCGGTCAAACAAACCTTCATCCACATAGAACCGCGTCGGCGACGTACAAACCTGCCCGGCATTGCGGTACTTGCGATCCGCACAAACCGGAGCAACCTCCTCCGGATCAACGTCGTCGCAGACAATAACCGGCGCATGCCCTCCAAGCTCCATCAATACCGGCGTCATGTTTTCCGACGCCAATGTTGTCAAACCACGCCCCACAACAGTCGAGCCGGTGAACGCCACCAGTCGAATTCTATCATCGGGAATGAGGTGCCCGGAAATGTCCGCTGGCACACCAAACACCAAATTCAAAACACCATCCGGCAAACCCGCATCCTGAAAAGCCCGCGCAATGTGAAGCGCCCCGCCCGGCGTTTCCTCTGCCGCCTTCAGGATCACCGAACACCCGGACGCCAATGCTCCCGCTATCTTCCGCGCTGGCTGGCTCATCGGAAAATTCCATGGCGAGAACGCGGCCACCTGCCCGATCGGCCGACGCAAGACAGAGTGACGAATGCCCTCAACCCCCGGGATCACGCGCCCATACAACCGCTGCGCCTCACCGGCATCCCATTCGAAAAACTCGGCGCCACGAATAACCTCGAGCTGCGCTTGCCGGAATGGCTTCCCATGCTCAACAGTGATCGCATAGGCAATCTCGTCCATCCGCTCGCGCATCAACCGCGCAGCCCGCATCATCACATCGCTTCGCTCCCGAGGCGACACCTTGCTCCAGATCCGAAACCCCGCCTCCGCCGCATCCAGCGCATCATCAAGATCCGCACGGCTCGCGACCGGCACCCGACCAATCTCGGCCTCAGTTGACGGGTTCACGACAGGCAATGTGTCAACGGTCTCGCGCCACACGCCGCCCACAAAAAGCGAAAGATCAGGATATTCCATAGGACCGCCAATTCTTGTGCATTGCAGCCAAGGTTATGCTGGAAACCGACCAACGCAAACACCCACGAGGTGAATTGTTGATTGAAAAGAGACGCATAACCTCGCACTCTTTCATCAACACCAAGGAGGGCTGACATGTCGAGGCTAAGCGCGTTCAACTTCAACGGCTGGATCGAAGACCACAAACACCTGCTAAAACCGCCCGTCGGCAACCAGCAGATTTGGGAAGACGCGGACATGATGGTCACCATCGTTGGCGGCCCAAACAAGCGCACCGACTATCACGACGACCCCGTCGAAGAGTTCTTCTACCAGATCAAAGGTGACATGCTGCTCAAGCTCTATGACGGCGATGAATTCTACGATGTCCCAATCCGCGAGGGCGATATCTTCCTTTTGCCGCCGCACGTCCGCCACTCGCCCCAACGCCCACAAGAAGGCTCCATCGGTCTTGTCATTGAGCCAAAGCGCCAGATCGGCGAACTCGACGCTATCGAATGGTACTGCTTCGAATGTGGGACATGCGTGCACCGCGCCGAAAAACAGCTCGAATCTATCGTGCGGGACCTGCCCCCGATTTATCAAGCCTTCTACGCCTCCGAAGAAGCGCGTACCTGCCCCAATTGCGGTGTCGTCCATCCGGGCAAAGACGCTCCGGAAGGTTGGGTTCAACTTTAAAATCAATACTTTAACCGTTGACGAGTAAGTTTCTGCAACGGCATTCCATCCACAATAATAG
>JABDPD010000314.1 GCA_013042895.1 Boseongicola sp.
GTTATCGCTTTCTTTGGTCTGGTGGCAATTGGAGGGCGGTTCGGGGATTTGATCTCGGATATTCCCTTCACGGTGATCGTTGTGCTGATTGCCTCGCTGATCGAGTGTTTCCTGATTTTGCCGAACCATATGCGGCATGCGGTGGCACATTCGGCGAAGGAGCATTGGTACGACTGGCCGTCGAGGCAGGTGAACAAAGGGTTTAGGTTGTTCCGAGAGCGGGTCTTCCGGCCCATGATGGGGCTCGTGATCTGGGCGCGTTATCCAGTGATTGCGGGGGTTATTCTGGTTCTGGCAAGTCAGGCGGTTTTGTTCATCCGTGGAGACGTTCAGTGGCGGTTTTTCAATGCGCCGGAGCAAGGCTCAGTGACAGCCAACTTTGCGATGGTTCCAGGCGCGACGCGCGAAGATACATTTGAGGTCATGCGTCGTTTGCAGATGACCGTGGACGAGGTGGGAGCGCAGTTTGAAGAAGAGCACGGGGCGAACCCAGTAGCCTATGCTTTGGCGGAGGTCGGAGGCACATCCGGGCGCGGTTTGGCAGGGCAGGAGACGAAAGAGACGTTCCAGCTTGGCTCGATTGCTATTGAGTTGATTGATGCAGACTCGCGGCCCTATTCAAGTTTTGCCTTCGTGTCGGAATTGCAGGACGCTATGCCTCAGCATCCTATGCTGGAAACGATAAGCTTTCGCGGATGGCGTGGGGGCCCGGGAGGAGATGCGATTGATATCGAGCTGTCCGGAGCGTCGTCGGTTGAGTTGAAAGAGGCGGCTGAGGCGCTGAAGACGCAATTAGCGCAGTACGGTGAGGTTTCGGCGCTTGAGGATAACCTGACCTATGACAAGGAAGAGGTCGTTCTGGAACTAACGCCACAAGGCCAAGCGCTTGGATTGACGATTGATGACTTAGGGCAGGTTCTGCGCGCGCGCTTGAACGGGATCGAGGCTGCGAGCTTCCCGGATGGGCCGCGGTCGGCAACGATCCGAGTGGAGCTGCCCAGCGGTGAGCTGACGGCAGATTTCCTGGACCGGCTATTGGTACGGACGGGAAGCGCCGCGCCGGGCGACGGGGTGTATGTGCCGCTTGCGGATATAGTTACGGTTGAAAGCCGGACGGGTTTTTCGACTATTCGGCGTGAGAACGGCATTCGGGTTGTTTCGGTCACAGGTGATCTCTCGGAGGACGATCCCGTAAGGGCGGAAGAGGTCTCTTCCGAGATACGCGAAGTCATCCTGCCCAAATTGCAGGAGGATTTTGGTATTTCGACGCGGATGGCCGGATTGGCCGAGGACGAACGAAACTTCCTGTCAGATGCGCTGACCGGATTGATACTGTGTCTGGCGGGTATTTATCTGACGCTGGCTTGGGTGTTCAGTTCCTGGGCACGACCGGTGGTTGTGATGGCAATCATACCATTTGGCTTGGTTGGCACGATTTGGGGGCACTACATTTGGGACGTGCCGCTGTCGATGTTTTCGGTGGTGGGGTTGATTGGGATGGTGGGGATCGTGATCAACGATTCCATTGTTTTGGTGACCACCATTGACGACTACGCAGAGGATCGCGGGTTGTTTCCGGCGATCATTGACGGTGCCTCGGACAGATTGCGCGCGGTCATATTGACGACACTGACGACGGTTCTTGGGTTGGCGCCGTTGCTTTATGAGACATCAAATCAAGCACAATTCCTGAAGCCGACAGTTATCACGCTGGTGTACGGACTTGGGTTCGGGCTTGTCCTGGTGCTTTTGGTGGTACCAGCACTTCTGGCCATCGGGCATGACTTTGGCCGAACATTGCGTGCAGCGCGCAGGGCGTCTGCGGGGCGGGCTCCGGGCATGTTGACGCTGCTTTGGGGCGTTGGTGTCGGCATTGCCGGATGGTTCGCGGCGACCATGGGGTCAGTGATCGTAGCGGGCGCGATGCCCGCGGTTTTAGGTGGCGGCGCGTCGCTTGCTTTGGCCTTTGCGATCTTTGTCACAGGCGCGGCTGTCATAGCGTTCATCGGGTGGGTTGCGGGCGCGGTGCGTCTTGGCCGTCGTTTGAGAGCTTAGTCGCATCCTCGGATATCAATTGCCTGTCCGCCACCGATCACTGTGATGCGCACGTCTTGGCGCGACAGAATGAAAGGCTGCGCGTCCGGTGGCACCATGTCGGCGCTGGCGACCAGCGTGTTACCGCGGCGAGTCATCTTGGCTTCCGATACCCAGATGCTTCGGTCAGGAAGTTCGATGACTGCGACGTCCTTTTCACTCATCGGAGGAACGTCGATCATCGCGGTGATGCGCATCCCGTCGCGGATAGGTTCGATGTCACAGCGTACGTACTCGACGCCTGCCTCAGATGAGGTCATCGGGCGGTCTGTCATGGCACGGGAAATTGCCTTGCTAGGGGTCGTTTCCGCGCCGGGCAGGAGGGCTGCGAAATCAAGCTCGACGGGTACGCAGATGTCGAGGCAGACGCCGATCGTCATGCGGCCTTCAAGCTCTATATCTGAGCCGTCGTCGTTTGCGCGAAGCGTGATCGGCAGGATCATCCCGTCGTCGTATCCAATCGAGCGCATACCGTTCTCGTAAAAGACGTAAGGGACGGGGAAGGACACGCCAGCGCCGGAAAGGTTCTCGGAACCAGACCAGTCGAAAATCGGTGGAATGCCTGCGTCACCGGGCGTGCGCCAGTAGGTCTTCCAACCCGGCGCAAGGGTGATCGCTAAGGCGGCACGGTGGAGGCCGTCGTCGCCGCGCCAACCGGGCATGACCTCGACTTGCGCGAGCACATCTGGAACGTCGTCCGCGACGGCGTAGGCAGGCATCAGCAGCGCAAGGGCGGCGAGGGAGGAAGTGATTTTGTTCATGTGTTAGGGATTTAAGCGCGCATTCGGCGCTTTGGAAATCACATTCAGGTAATCGTTTGTGACTGTGCTTTCAGCGCCCTTGATGCTCTGGCTACGATACCCCATCCTTTAGGGATGAGTGTTGAGCGTGACGTTGATCCATCCCAGCTTGAAGGGAAGTTGCTTATCGCAATGCCTGGAATGGGCGATCCGCGGTTTGATCGCAGCGTGATATTCATGTGCGCTCATTCGGAAGATGGGGCGCTTGGGCTGATTGTGAACAAGCCAACACCCGAGTTGAGTTTCACTAACCTGTTGAAACAGTTGGAAATTGAGGTTCCAGGTGTTGTACGTGACGTACAAGTCCATTTTGGTGGGCCTGTGGAAGGCGTGCGAGGATTTGTGCTGCATTCCAATGATTTTGTGTCCGAGGGCTCGACGCTTCGGGTGTCTGATGGGTTTGGAATGACCGCGACGCTGGATGTGATGGAGGCACTGGCGGGTGAAACTGGGCCCAGAGATGCATTGCTGGCCCTTGGCTATGCCGGATGGGGGCCGGGGCAGCTAGAGGCCGAGATATTACAAAACGGCTGGCTTACCTGCGATGCAAGTCGCTCGCTTGTTTTTGAAGAGAAAGACGAGACCAAGTGGACAGCTGCCCTTGCGACGCTCGGTGTCGATGCACTGACGTTGTCTGCTGATGCGGGGCGCGCCTGAGGGTTAGCTTGGACCCATCGGGTGACAGTTTACGTTCTGTGCCAGCAATCTGCGGCAAGCCAGTTCAGCAGTTTGAGCGGTCAGGCCCACGAAATTCGCGTCGAACCCCTGCTGGTTACGCACGACTTTACGCAAGGCTTCGTCAAGCGTCCCAAGTTCAACCAATGCGGTTTGCAGCAGCATCTTTTCGGCTTCGTGGCGTGTTGTGAAGCGACCGACGTTGATCGCCCATTGGCGTCCGCCGGAGGTGGACATGCGAGTGACGACGATCTGGTCGTCGATATCGTTTGAAGATGGTGAGGTGGCCGCAACAGCGATCGGACGCGCGCGTGCACGGGGGCGCGGGGCTGAGACCAGCGAGCTTGCGAGGCTTGCCGTCAGAACCGATTTCGGGGCTGCCTCTGGGATGATTTCGGGCGCTGGCGTGGCGGTAGAAGCGTCGGCAACAACATCCGCCAGAGCATCTGCGATGCCATCCTGAAGTGCGATCAGCATTTCTTCTGGTGGTGCTTCCACCGGACGCAAGCGCGGACGCAATGACTTGGTTACGAGGCCGGATGTGCGAATGATGCGGCCCGGGGTGCCTTGTGCGCCTTCTGCTGTAAGGACTGGGCGCGAGGGCTTGCGGACGGCAACTCGGCTTGGCGCACGGTCAAACCCCATGTCGAGTAGTTCGGCAACGCGGGCGTTACGCCAGGCGGTAGAGCGGCCACCGAAAACGGTTGCGATAATGCGTTCGTTGCCGCGCTCGGCAGAGGCTACAAGGTTATAGCCTGCGGCACGGGTGTAACCGGTCTTGATGCCGTCAGCGCCGCGGTAGTTGCCGAGGAGACGACGGTTGGTGTTGTTCACCGTTTTGATACCCGCGCTGGTCGAACGGCGAGAAAACAGATTGTAGTACTCCGGGAAATCGTAAAACAGGTGCCGCCCGAGTGTGGTCATGTCACGGGCGGTCGACAGATGGCCGGATTCGGTGAGGCCATGAGCGTTCTTGAAGGTGGTTTTGCTCATCCCCATGGCCTTGGCCATGCGCGTCATGCGCCGTGCGAAGGCGGCTTCGCTGCCGGATATAGCCTCACCAAGCGCCGTGGCGGCATCGTTTGCGGATTTCACGGCAGCAGCCCGGATGAGATAGCGTAACTGAATACGCGACCCGGCTTTGAGGCCAAGTTTCGAGGGCTGTTCGGCGGCGGCCTTTCGCGAAATCAGGACTTTGCTGTCCAGGCTGATCTCACCCTTCTCGATAGCATCGAAGACCACATACAGTGTCATCATCTTGGTAAGAGAAGCTGGATGCAAACGGGTGTCGGCATTGCGGGAATGAAGAACTTTGCCGGATCGAGCGTCGATCACCATGGCCGCATAAGGTGCGGCGGTGGCAACAACTGGCATGGCTGCAAGCAGACATGCGCATAAAAATGCTCGAAACACGGCTCCGACGATAAGCGGATACGCCACGATAGTGCCCTTTTACTGCCTCTGGGTCCGGTCTTTTTGCGCCAGATCCCTGATTTTTCAGGACACTAGCACGAAGTATCCAATCCGAAAATAATGAATTTTCGGTACATTTTTGATGAACGATAGGTTTCTCAACATGGTGTGTATGCCGCGAAATGGGCTACTACATGCTGTGTTCGATATCGGATATGATTTTAGGCAGTTGCGCAAAAGCCCGGGCTTCGTGGAATCTCGACTGGTCTTCGGGCGGGTCGGCGGCTTCAATTTCCCATGTGACACCATGAGGAACCCAAACACCCCAAGCGCCTGCGTCAATAGCGGGAAGGACGTCCGATTTCATTGAGTTTCCGGCCATGAGAGTCTTGTTTGGTGGTGTGTCATAGCGCGTGAAAATTTCAGCGTAGGCGCTTTTCGTTTTGTCTGAGACGATCTCAACGCCGTCGAAGACTTCGCCTAAACCCGACTGCGCAATTTTCCGCTCCTGATCGAGAAGGTCTCCCTTGGTGATCAGCACCAGCCGATATTTTGGGGCCAGCTCAGCAATCGTTTCTTCTACGCCGGGCAGAAGTTCAATCGGATGGGCCAGCATATCGTGCCCTGCGGCGATGATCTGGGCGATGACGTGCCCGGGCACGGTGTTGTTGGTTACGTCCAGCGCCGTTTCGATCATCGACAGCACGAAGCCTTTGATTCCAAACCCATAGCGCCCAAGGTTGCGCCTCTCGGCGGCGAGTAACTGCTCGGCGAGGTGATCACTTTCGACATAGTCGGCAAGGAGTGTCGCGAAATGAGCTTGTGTCATCTGGAAGAAACGCTCGTTGTGCCAAAGCGTGTCATCGGCGTCGAAACAGAGCGTCAGCAGCATGTTAACCGTTTTCCCCCAGAGTTGCCCTTTTCACCGCGTCGCTTTCGCATATATTATATCGCCTGAGCGACACGACCGAGATGGGGCCGCGTGATTCTTCGCACATTGCATATGATGGCAGAGACGGACAAGCCGGGTGACAGTGACACCGGGGTTCTGACCGAGAC
>JABDPD010000317.1 GCA_013042895.1 Boseongicola sp.
CACCAGTGACTTTCGGCGCCCTACCATCTTCTTGCGGGCCGTACCCAGCCGCGGCCAAGCGAGAGTCCAATAGGTTCTCGGCTTGGGCCAGCAGGTCGGAAACCTTTTTACGAACAATGGAGTCGCGTTCCGAGATCTCCGTTGCAACCGATGCGATGAGGCAGCCAGAGGGGTGATCGGCGCTGGTTACTGACCGGACGATTTCGTGGTAGTAACCTTCAACCGCATTCCTGACGTCAGGTTCTTCAATCAAAGGCAAGGATTGCCGGGCGCTATGAGTCGCGAAGTAACGGTCTAATGCGGCCAGGAACAATCCGTGCTTGCTTCCGAACTCCGCGTAGAGACTGGGGCGGTTGATCCCCATCGCGCGTGTCAATCCGTCGAGCGAGGCGCCATCGTATCCTTTGGACCAGAAAACCTGCACAGCAGCATCAAGTACTTGGTCTGTGTCAAACGACCTAGGCCGGCCCCTTGGTTTCTTTGATTCTCTTTTCATACCTATCGATACAAAAATCATGGAAGGTCAGTCAATATTTTTGTATCGATTGATACAAAAAAGTCACCCATCAGGAAACTTTGTTCTGAAGCACCGCGTCGCCGTCTAATTTCAAGTCAGCTATCCGCAGGTGGAACTACCCAAATTCAACTCAGTCTGAATTCACGCGCAAACTGCGGCGATCGATCGGACGCGGTTTAGTTCTTCAAACTGCTGGCGGAAATTCGCTTCCAGAGAAAGGCGATCACGGATGGCGGGGCGAAAACGATATTTCAGCGCTTCCAATTTCGCGATGAAGTCGCGCTCGAACTTATTCTCTAGCACCACAATTTGCCCGCGAGAATGCTCAAAGCAGGGCATGCCCTACCATCTTCTTTCTTTGCTTCAACTGCTTTGTAGCATTGCATGTGAAAACCACTGACAGCTAAACTGGCTTTTGAACTCCATTATCGCTCTATGATTTCAAGCAATCCAGTAACCGCAGGTTTCTGGTTCTGGGCTTTTGTCGTGCAGTGAGCGGCCATCGAAGTCGATTGCGCCCCAGGCGTCAAGAAAAAGCGCTTTAAAATCAGTGATAATGGTGCCCGGGGGCGGAATCGAACCACCGACACGAGGATTTTCAATCCACTGCTCTACCCCTGAGCTACCCGGGCACGGGAACGAATGACAGGCGTCATCGTCTGGGGTCGCTGCGTTCTAATGACAGGCCACCGGGCTGTCCAGAGCATTTACACTAAAAAATCAATGCAGTCGCTCGTCGCCCTCATCCCCACGCACAGGTGCGCGATCGTCTTCCTCAATCGCCTCTGCCGGAATAGCGTATTTGCCAAGCATCCAACGCCCCAGATCCACATCCGCACAGCGCTTGGAACAGAAAGGTCTATATTCTTTTTCAGTGGCCTCACCGCAAATCGGACAACTCATTTCAAACTCTCCTCAAGCGGCAAGCGCTCGCGTTTTCGCTGCAACTCAAGATGCCCGAGCGGTGTCCAGCCGACAAGAGATGTCTCAATCGGATCCGCCTTGAATGCCGCCCGTGCGACCTGTTCGACCTGACGGCGATCCCGCTTCGGCATCGGAGCGGCATCGACAACGATCTGTCCCCCGAGACCACGCAGCCGCAAAGCACGAGGCAAGGCGCGGATCGCCGAGATATTCGCCTTCAAACCCGCAGCCGGCGAGGTATCCCCACCGGTATTCACGTCAACCGCCACGAACGCTCGCGTCGGCTCAATGTACATATGCGCACCGCCACCAAGCGGTACATTTGCCCGGCCCAGTGCCTCAATTTCGTCCTCGATTGCGTGCCGCTCGAAAGCACCCGGATCCGCATCTACTTGGTCGGCCTCCGGCCACTCCCGCCATGCCAGACCCTGTGCATCCGGGCCATCCAGTAGCAATTCCTCTGCCCCCGCCGTTGGCTCCGACATCACCTGCCGTGCCAGCGAGAGCATCTCGAGCACATCGTCAATTACAGCTTCGTCGTTTGCTCCAGAGCAAACCGAGCGCAGCACCAGCCCAAGCCCATCGTCGCCCATCTCACCGTCGCAAAGCGCGCGCAATTCCACACGGCGCTCCTCATCACGGATGTCCCGCGAAATATTCAGCCCCGGAGCACCGGGCGTCACCAGACAATATCTGCTCTTGAAAACGACGCGGTCCGTTACCGGTGCCGCCTTGCCACCTTCAGCATACGTCGTCGCCTGCACGATCAAACGCTGCCCACTGGCAATCCCCTTCGCTTGCCTGAAAAACAATGGCCCCTGCGGGCTCGACAAGATCAATCCGCCCTGCCCTTTCATGGGCCGCGTCGCACGCGCGCGGAAAATCGCACCGGGGCGAATTCGATCATCGGGCGCATCAATCAGCAAATCATCAAGCTGACCATCACGCATCAACGCTGCGGCGCCGACACCGTTCAATTCGCCCAGAACCGCCAAAGTGCCCTTCAAGACCAGCCCCCCTCAACCGGATAAC
>JABDPD010000318.1 GCA_013042895.1 Boseongicola sp.
CTTATCCGGCTCGCTGCCAAACGCCTCGCGATGATCCCTCGCCAGATCAACATCTTCAATCGCCGCGCCTGTTCCTGCGCCTCGGACAATGACAATTCGACCCCGATCGTCCAGGTAAGGGCTCTCCAGAATGACCCCCGGTGCGTGATCCCCGCCCCAGATGTACATCAACACCCGCGCGTCCTCGTTTTCCAGCAGCGACATCACTCCTTTGCCGCGCACCGCTTCTGCCGCTTTGCGTGGCAGGAACACAAAATAGAGCGACAGGTTCCGGTCATCACCGCCCTTTAGCGTCAAATCCGTCGGCGGCACCGAGCGTTCCACCGACCAGTACCAGCTTGCCTCGCGACTGTCCCAGAGCGCCTCGGGCAGGGCGGTCCACATCAGCGACACGGTCTCGTCCGACCGCACGCTCATCGTCTCGCCGTTCAGCCCGAAGTCGTTGCTCGAGAACATAGAGAACCGCTGTTCCTTCCAGCCGGGGCCAAACATTACTTGTTGGCTGATCGCGGCATTCGGGGCGAGCAACAGCGACGCCAAGGCGGTGATCAGAGGTCTTTTTATGCAGCTTTTCATTGAGCCGTAGATAGCGCCAAAGTCACAAATGTCCGCAAAAAGCTGTTCAAAAAGTCGTCAAACGGTCCTCATCCAATGCAAACGCCCTGCACCCTATCCGACAGCCTTTAACAAATAATCATCTCCCCGGGCGAGCCGGTTAACGACCCCAAAACTCTGCGAATGGGCGCACCGACGTGATACCGACGTTATACCGACGCGATACCGACGTTGTCCGGCTTGTCCAGAACCCTTGAAAATCAGGCGCATTAACCAATTGCCTCATGCAGGCGCTTTCGCGTGGTGTTGTGCACCGTACGCTCGATTGCCCGTGGTTCCCGACGCAGCGTTTTGTTACTATCGTCGTTGAAATACCCCCACCAACGGAGCCTTCATGTCCTTTACCCTAGCCACCTGGAACATTAACTCCGTTCGGTTGCGCGAACCCATTGTTTGCAAGCTGTTACAAGAAGAGTCGCCGGATGTACTTTGCCTTCAGGAGTGCAAATCCCCCGTCGACAAAATCCCTTTCGAGGCCTTCCACGCCCTTGGTTACACCCACATGGTCGCCCGCGGTCAGAAAGGCTACAACGGTGTGGCAATCCTCTCAAAACTCCCGCTGGAAGACGCCGGGGGCAAGGACTACGCCTCTCTCAACCACGCCCGCCATGTCGCGGCGAGACTTGATAACGGGCTGACAATACACAACTTTTACGTCCCTGCCGGAGGCGATAAACCCGACCGTGCGATCAATGAGAAGTTCGGCCAGAAACTTGACTACCTCACCGAGATGCGGGATGCCTTCCACTCCGAAGCCCCGAAGAAATCTATTCTTGTGGGAGATCTCAATATCGCGCCGCGCGAAGACGATGTCTGGGATCACAAGAAGCTTCTGAAAGTCGTCAGCCATACCCCGATCGAGGTCGAACACCTCGCCGAAACGCAAGACTCCGGAAACTGGGTCGATATCACCCGCCAAGACATCCCAGACGGCCAGCTCTACAGCTGGTGGTCCTATCGCTCCCCAGGTTGGGACGAGGCGGACAAGGGCCGTCGTCTCGATCACATCTGGGCAACGCCTGACATTTCAAGCGCGGGCCACGGAAGCCGCGTATTGCGCGATGCCCGCGGTTGGGAAAAGCCCAGCGACCACGCCCCGGTTTTTGCCACATTCGATCTGTAAACGCCTCTGGAGAAACGAAAAAGGGTTACACATGGGCGAACTGACAAGACGCGCAATCTTGCTAGCAGGCGGCGGAATCGTTGGTGGCATCGCGGGTGCGAAACTCACGTCAAACCGCCCGTCACTTGCAGGGACCACGCTTCTTCAGCCGACCGGAGCAGAAGGCACTTTGAACGACGCCAGCCTCCTTAGCGAAACTAAAATCTTTCGCCATTCAATAGCCATCGAGAACCCAACCGAAGTCCTGGCCGACAAAATCCGCGCCGAGATCACGGAAGCCCGTGAAAGTGGCCGGCCCTTCAACGTCGGTGCCGCCCGGCATTCTATGGGCGGCCACGCCATCCCTGCGAACGGCCACGCCATGACCTTCGACAATGGCTTCACCCAAATGACCCCCGGAAATGAGACTTATCGTGTCCATGCAGGTGCGCGCTGGGGCGAAGTGATCCGCGCCCTTGATCCCCTTGGCCTTGGTCCCAAGGTCATGCAGTCGAACAACGACTTCGGCGTCGCCGCAACCTTCTGTGTGAATGCCCATGGCTGGCCTGTCCCTCATGGTCCGATGGGCGCGACCGTCCGAAGCATTTTCATGGTTCGCCCGGATGGTGAACTGGTGCGCTGCTCGCGCACTGAGAATGCGCCGCTCTTCTTTGCCACAATGGGAGGCTACGGCCTCACGGGTGCGATAATCGAGCTTGAGGTGGAAGCCGTGCCGAACCTCAATCTCGAGCCGACCTTCCGCAAAATGCCTGCCCGCGATTTCGCGCAATTCTTTATCGGTGCAATCGATTCCGGCGAGGTGAATATGGCCTATGGCCGTCTCAACGTAGACCGAGATACGTTCTTTGAAGATGCGATGATGATTACCTATCGCGCCGCCGCAGATCAGACCGAGATCCCCCCCGCAAGCGGGTCAGGTACGCTCTCTCAACTCTCTCGCCACGTCTTCCGCGCTCAAGTTGCTAACGAGCCTGCAAAGGACTTGCGTTGGTGGTTTGAAACTGGCCTTGGCCCACTGATCGCAAGCGGCCCCGTCACGCGCAATTCTCTGATCAACGAACCGGTCGTGACGCTTGATGACAATGACCCGACACGCACGGATATTTTGCATGAATACTTCGTTCCTCCGGGTCGATTTTCCGACTTCATAGAAGCCTGTCAGGAAGTCATCCCATCCAGCTATCAAGAGCTTTTGAACATCACGCTCCGTTACGTCGGCGGAGATGCGGAAAGCGTGCTCAACTACGCTCCTGCTCCGCGTATCGCCTGTGTCATGCTCTTCAGTCAGGAAATGACCCAACGTGCCGAAATAGATCACGAGCGAATGACCCAAGCTCTGATTGATCGCATCCTTGATATGGGTGGAACCTACTACCTGCCATATCGGCCACATGCGACACAGGAACAATTCCGACGTGCATATCCAAGCGCCGAAAAATTCGTGGAAGAGAAGAAGTTCTACGATCCCGACCTTGTCTTCCGAAATGGGTTCTGGGACCGTTATCTGGCGGACATGACATGACGCTACATCAGAAGGTTGCGATAGGCTTCTTTGTCGTTCTCCTCGGTGCAGCGTCGTTAAACTATATCCCCGGCGTGACCGACGAAGACGGAGTAGCTTTCGGGGTCTTTGCCCTCGATATATTTGACGACTCCCTCCATCTCGCCTCTCCGATCTGGGCGCTCGTTGCTGGTTTGATGTCGTCCCGCGCGGCCCGTCTG
>JABDPD010000326.1 GCA_013042895.1 Boseongicola sp.
CGACGGTGTAAATGCCTTGCGCGCCGAGGGCCGTGCTTTCCTCGTTATCACGCACTACCAGCGTCTCTTGGACCACATCAAACCAGATGTCGTTCACATTATGGCTGAAGGCCGCATCGTAAAATCCGGCGGGCCCGAGCTTGCGCTTGAAGTCGAAAACAACGGCTATCACGACATTCTGGCGGAGGTTGCGTAATGGCTTTGCCACAAGCAAAACTAGACACAACCGAAGCGCGGCTTGCCGAGCTGACCATGCCTGAAGGCACCGGTTGGGCGGATGAGGCGCGCAAAAACGCGCTCTTGCGGCTGAACGCAATGGGCCTTCCGGGGCCACGTGATGAGTACTGGCGCTTCACACGCCCCGACGCCCTTAACGCGCCAACCGCTCCCGGCGCTGCGATTTTTGATCCGAACGAAACGCCGCTCTATAGCGATATCGACAGGCTGCGGGTGGTGTTCCGCGATGGTGTATTCGATGCCGAAGCGTCGGATGATCTGGGCCTGGAGAACGTCGAGATTGAGCGACTGTCGGACGCTACGGCCAAGGATATCCATTGGGCGAAAGACCTCTACGGTGTTTTGGAAGCGCGGGGCCAAAACCCAGTGATGCGTCCATTCGCGGCCATGAACACTGCGTTCGCCAGCGACGGCATCGTTATTCGGGCGACTGGCAAGGTCTCCAAGCCGATCTCGTTGGTTTATCTCCACGAGAACACAAGCAGCGACGCGATCCTGCATTTTGTCGTCCGGGTAGAGGAGGGGGCTGACCTAACAATCCTCGAAAACGGACCGGCAGCAGCGCGCTTCAACAAGTGTATGGAAATCGACATCGCCGACCGTGCGGCTTTCCACCACGTCCGCGCTCAAGGGCGCGATCATGAGCGTTTGGCGGTTACGCATCTCTTCGCGCGTTTGGGTGAGGAAAGCACCTTTAAGTCGTTCACGCTTACCGCAAATGGTCGCCTGACACGCAACGAAGCGGTAATCGAAGTGAAAGGCGACAACGCGGTTGCGCATATTGCTGGCGCGGCGGTCGGAGACGGTGAATTTCACCACGACGACACGGTCTTTATTACTCACGATGCCATAAATTGCGAAAGCCGTCAGGTGTTTAAGAAGGTCCTTCGCAACGGTGCCGTTGGCGCGTTTCAGGGCAAAATTCTTGTCAAAGAAGGCGCTCAGAAGACCGACGGTTACCAGATCAGCCAGGCGCTCCTTCTGGACGAAGATGCAGAGTTTCTCGCAAAGCCTGAGCTTGAAATCTACGCCGACGATGTGGCCTGTTCACACGGATCGACCAGCGGAGCGATCGACGAGGACGCGCTATTCTATTTGCGTTCCCGCGGTGTTCCGAGCGCCGAAGCTCAGGATTTGTTGACGCTTGCCTTCCTCGCAGAAGCCATCGACGAGATTGAAGACGAGGCTATCGCCGATGATATTCTGAGCCGTCTCGAAGGATGGTTGCAGAGACATCGGAGCTCGTGAAAGGCCGCTTGAGTTGAGTATCGCGCTGGATATCGTCCGTACTTATCGTACGCCGCGGGAGGTGCTGCGGCGGCGTATCGGATCAACAGAACGTGAGGATCGCGCGCTCGCGATCCTGATGGGCGCGTGTTTTCTCATTTTTGTAGCGCAATGGCCGCGCCTGGCGCGCGAGGTTTTCGCGGATGACACGGTTGAGCTGAACGGACTCATGGCCGGAGCTCTGTTTGGGTGGGTTATCATTGCCCCTTTGTTTTTCTACACTCTAGCGCTGTTGGTTCATTGGGCCCTTGTTGCGTTCCGGCGTGCATCCAGCGGGTATATGTCTCGCGTGGCCTTGTTCTGGGCGCTCCTTGCAGCGGCCCCGATGTGGCTTCTCTCCGGCCTCCTGACAGGCTTCATAGGCGAAACTCCGGCCACCTCAATGGTCGCCATACTTGCCCTCGGTGCGTTTCTGGTATTTTGGGGAGCCGGCGTTGTAGAAATCGCCAAGCGGTCCGTATCCGTACAGGAATAAGTGATGCTGAAAACCTTCGTCCCCGTCGCCGCGCAGGCGATACGCGAACCGCGCGAAGCAGCGAGCACGCTGATGTCCATGGGCATTCCGTCGGCTGCTCTATGGCCCGCGTTCGGTGCTCTGGTATGCCTGTCAGTGATTTTGTCTTTCCTCAGCGGCGGCTTTGAACAAGTCCCTGACCAAGTGACCCTTAGCCCTTTGGTTTTGGCTTTTTCATCAGCAGTCGCAGGTGCGGCATCGGTCTTTCTGGTGTGGAAGATCGGGTCAGCAATGGATGGTACCGGCAAGTTCGAAGAAGCGCTTCTTCTTACGGTTTTCCTGCAAGGTCTCATCTTTGCAGGTCAGATTGTCGAATTCCTGCTCTTCTTCTTCGTGCCAACGCTCTCGGGCCTCTTTTCCATTGGCGTCAT
>JABDPD010000331.1 GCA_013042895.1 Boseongicola sp.
CGCGGCTCACTGGTCCTATCGAGATGGTGTTCGCGCCCAAAACCCCTTTGCCGTAGATCCCGCCAAATGGATCGCGACACTTACCGAGCGTTTCGACGAGGAAGATCACGATGAGTTTCTCGAGCACGTGAAGCTCGAGATGTACGCCGACCAAGTGTTTTGTTTCACGCCAAAGGGCGAGGTAGTGAAATTGCCGCGAGGGGCGACGCCGCTCGATTTTGCCTATGCGATCCATACACGCATCGGAGACAGCTGCGTTGGTGCCAAGGTCGATGCGATTCGGGTCCCGCTTTGGACGCGGCTCAAGAACGGCCAATCGGTTGAGATCATGACTGCCGAAGGTCAGCGTCCGCAAGCTACTTGGATAGACATCGTTGCAACGGGCCGTGCCAAGGCATCTATCCGGCGCAGTCTGCGCGAAGAAGACCGAGAGCGTTTCATTAAGTTGGGTCGCGAATTGGTTAGGGTTGCCTTTGAGCATGTCGGAAAACGCGCGACTGAAAAAGCACTGAACACGGCGGCGAAGCACCTCAGTCTCGATGACCGTGACACTCTTTTGGCGCGTATTGGCTCAGCCGAGCTAACTGCACGACAGGTCATTGAAACGCTTTATCCCGAACTGGCCGATAAAAAGGGGGATGAGATTGACGCCGCGCGCGCCGTTGTTGGTCTAAAGCCCAGCCAGACATTCCGCCGTGCCGCCTGTTGCCAGCCGGTTCCTGGTGAACGGATTGTGGGTATCAGTTACCGTGGCAAGGGTGTCATGATCCATGCGATTGATTGCGAGGCGCTGGCAGAACTAGCCGAGGATTCGGGCCGTTGGGTGGACCTACATTGGCAGGAGGGACGCCACCCGGCAGTCCACGGCGTTAGCTTTGATCTGACGATCGCAAATGACAGTGGCGTGCTTGGGCGGATTTGCACATTGATTGGGGAGCAAGGTGCGAATATCTCTGATCTTGTGTTTATTGACCGAAAACCGGACTTTTATCGCCTCACTGTCGACGCGGAGATGAGAGATATTGAGCATCTTCATGCGGTGATGTTGGCGCTCGAAGCTGATAGCGACGTTGCCGCAATCACAAGGCACCGCGATTTGGGGCGCAAACCTTAAGGCAGAGACGAACACTTGGTTTTTAAGCGGCGGACACCACGGACGTACTTTCAGTCGATCTCGCAGACGCTCTATCCGCGTGGTGGGTGGTCGCGTGCCGTGCAGTACATCGTCCACCGTATTCGGCGACTTCCCGACCCGGCGCATAAGATCAGCCGCGGCATTGCCGTTGGTATTTTTACCTGCTTCACGCCCTTCTTTGGGATGCACTTCTTCATCGCGGCTTGGCTTGCTTGGTTGGTGCGCGGCAATGTCATGGCTGCGCTTTTGGCAACGTTCTTTGGAAACCCGTTGACCTTCCCATTCATCGTCGCAGTCTCGATGGAGCTTGGGGCGTTCATGCTCGGACGTCCGCCTATCCCGCTTCAGGCTGTTGTGCCCGCCTTCTCGGATGCGGCGCTTGAGCTTTGGCAGAATTTCATGGCCATGTTTACCGCCGAGCAAACCGCATGGGGAAGCATGAGAGGTTTCTTCAATCGCTACTTCATGCCGTACCTTATCGGCGGCATCATTCCGGGCGTTCTGTTTGGAACAGCAGGGTATTTCCTATCGAATCCTGTATTGAACGCCTATCAAAAGGCGCGCGTTGCCCGTTTGAAGAAAAAGTTTGCCAAGAAGCGCGAGAAAGCGGAGGCGCGCCGTGCAGAGTCACGGATGCTCGACGAAGTTGAAGACCCCCATGATCGCGCTGCCGAGTGACTTGCCAGCCCGTGTCAGGCATGCGACCTGATTGTTATGGCGAAGAAAGCAACCACGCGAAAACCGCGCAGGACATCGAAAACAAAAACCGCTCCTAGACGCCGCCCCTTGCGGATTCTGAAGCGTCTGTGCTTAGCCTTCGCCGGTGCGATCGTGCTTAGCGTGGGCATCTATTCAGTCCTGCCACCGCCTACGACACCATACATTCTCAGCGAGGGCATGCGCCTCGGCGAAATCCGTCGTGCTTGGGTTTCGGCAGATACGATTGCCCCAGAAGCGTTGCAGGCAGTTGTCGCCGCAGAGGACGCGAATTTCTGCCTCCATTGGGGTTTCGACATGGAGCAACTACGCGCCGCTATCCAAGAAGGCGCCGATCGTGGTGCGTCAACTCTTACGCAGCAAACGGTTAAGAATGTCTGGCTCTGGCAAGGGCGAAGCTGGCCGCGCAAGTCGCTTGAAGCGCTTATGACTCCGGTTGTAGAGGCGCTGTGGTCCAAGAAACGAATTGATGAGGTTTATATAAA
>JABDPD010000141.1 GCA_013042895.1 Boseongicola sp.
TGAAGGTAATTGGCAAAATTATATGGCCGAGTTTGACCAGGCCGGTGCCAATGCACGTCTTGACGCTCTTGGTATGGCCGACACGGATGGTGATGGCTTCCGCGAACTACCGAATGGCGACAAGTTGGTGTTGAACCTGAACTATTCGACACAGGGCATCGCCGGACAGACGGTTGAACTTGTTAGCCAGTACTGGGCCGACGTGGGCATTCAGTCTGTCGTGAAAGAGGTCACACCGGACGAGTATCGCTCGGCGCAGTCCTCTAACAAGCTCGATGTCTCGATGTGGCGTAAGTCACAGCCGTTGGCAATTGTCCTTGGCAACAATGAGCTGTGGGTGCCACCGTTCGAGAACTACTTCGGCAATCGCAACGGTATGCTCTGGGCCGAGTGGGTCGACAGCAACGGATCTGCCGGCGTTGAGCCGCCAGAGGATGTCAAACAGCTGATTGCTGACATCAATGCGTTCCAATCAGCGGACCAGAGCAGCGATGAGTTCAAGATGCTGGGCAACCGGATGGTCGAAAACATGGCGTCGAACCTGTACTTTATCGGTACGGTTAACGCACCAGCGCCTCTGATCAACAACAATGATCTGAAGAACTTCACCGAGTTCAAAACACATAGCTACGAGTACTACCGTACCTACCCATATCGGGCGACACAGTGGTGGTTGGACGAATAATCAGTCCTGCGTAAGCTAGAACAAGGTTCGGGCGGGGGTATCGCCCGAACCAGAAGACAAAGACCAGCCAAAACAGGACGCGGACCAACCGCGCCGTTTTTTAAGACAGGGACGATAGATGCTCCAATTCGCCAAGTTCGTGATGACACGTGCAATCATGGCCTTGATAACGCTGGTCATTGTGTCGTTGGTTGTCTTTTCACTGATGGAACTGGTGCCTGGTGACTGCGCTGAGCGGTATCTGGCCTTTAAGAACACCCAAGGTTCCAGCATTCAGATTGCCAATGAACTTGAGGCAGAGCGAGCGCGCCTCGGTCTTGATCGCCCCTTTCTTGAGCGTTGGGGCAGTTGGATAGCGGGCGCGTTTCAGGGTGATTTTGGCGATAGCTGCATTCTGCGCGTAGATATCGCTCAGCTTTTGGGCGACAAGTTTTGGATTTCTTTGGCGCTATGTGTTGCGTCACTTGCATTGGCGTATACCATTGCCATCCCGGTTGGGATTATTGCTGCCGCATCCTCCAGCGCCTTTTTGAACAACTCGCTGCGTTTGTTCAGCTATCTCGGTCTGGCACTTCCGAACTTCCTTTTGGCGCTGATGATCATGCTGTTCGCGACGGTCTATTTCGGCAATACGTTGACGGGGCTGTTCTCGCCAGAATTCCGAGATGCCGATTGGAGTTGGGACAGGTTTGTCGATCTCTTATCACACGCTTGGTTGCCAATTTTCATTCTTGGGTGGTCCGCAACAGCGTTTGCATTGCAGACAGTGCGTGCCTTGATGTCAGATGAGATTGGCAAATTGTATGTCACAGCTGCGGCCGCACGCGGGGTTTCGGGCGGTAAGCTCTTGTGGCGCTATCCGGCGCGACATGCGCTAGGTCCGATTGTGAATTCGCTTGGCTTTGATTTGAACCGAATATTCAACGAGCTTCCAATTGTGGCGCTCATTCTAACACTCACCGAAGCTGGTGCTTTGTTGATCGAAGCGCTCGCCCGGTCAAACGATCAGCAACTGGCTGGGGCCATCATTTTCTTGCTGACTGCCTCCATCGTGACATTGAACTTTTTGACCGATGTCTTGTTGGCAGTCTTGGACCCTCGTGTTCGCAAAAGCATTATCAGGTAAGCGCCATGACCGATCAAACCACAAACCCAGCCTCTGCAGGAATGTCGGATCAGAAGTCCAAGGAGGCTTATTTTACCGCCTCTCAGGGGCAATTGATTTGGGCACGTTTCAAGAAGCAGCGCGCCGCCATGATCGCCGCGGGTGTGTTGGTGGTTCTTTTGCTCTCGGGATTGTTTGCGCCTTTTTTATCGCCCTATAATCCGACGGTTGCTGGCAAAAACGACGATTACACAAACGGTGCACCACAAATCCCGCAGTTCTGCGACGATGCAGGCTGTAGTTGGCGGCCTTTTGTCTATGGGGTTGAGCGCGAGCGGTCGATGGAGACGAACTTTAGGTGGGTGACAAAGATCAACACGGATGATCGCAAGTACCTGTCGTTTTTCGTTGAAGGATGGGAATACAAGCTCTTTGGCTTCATTCCGATGGACACGCATCTGTTCGGAGCGCCGGATGGTTTTGTTCATCTGTTTGGGACCGATGCCACTGGTAAAGACATCTTCTCGCGCACGCTCCATGCGATTTTGACATCGATGCAGGTTGGAACGATCGGGGTTTTTATCGCCTTCGTTTTGGCGCTCGTGATCGGAGGGATATCGGGCTACTACGGTGGCTGGATTGACAGCGTTTTGCAGATGATAACGGACGCCGTTCGAACGGTGCCTGCGATCCCTTTATTCATGGCAGTGGCGGCTTTCATGCCACCTGAGTTATCCGCGGAATCGAGGTTCTTCTACATATCCATGATCCTCGGATTGATCGGGTGGCCGACATTGGCGCGAAGAGTGCGCACGCATCTTTTGACCGAGCGAAACCAGGAATACGTTTTAGCTGCACAGCTTTGTGGAGCGTCTTCCGGACATGTTATACGGCGGCATTTGTTGCCCAGTTTCACTAGCTACATCATCGTCGACTTGGTGATTTCGTTTCCCTACATGGTGCTGTCGGAAACCGCGCTGAGTTTCATTGGTCTTGGTCTGAAGGATCCGGTGAACAGCCTCGGTGTTATGCTTCAAAATGTGACCAGCGCCGACGTGCTTTTGAACTACCAGTGGTACTTTATTCCGGTCTTCTTTTTCATCGCTCTGGTGATGGCATTTGTCTTTGTGGGCGATGGATTGCGAGACGCGGCTGACCCTTATTCGGACAATAACAAATGAGCAATCTGATTACGGTTCAGAATCTGACACTGAAATTCCGCACGGATGAAGGTCTGATTACGGCGGTTGAAGACGTTAGTTTTCGATTGCGAAAAGGCGAAGTGATTGGCCTTGTTGGAGAGAGCGGATCGGGAAAATCCGTGACGGCAAAGGCATTGATGCATCTTAACGCCAAGAACGCAGTTTATTCGCCGGAGTCCAAGATCATCCTTCATACTGATGAGGGCGATGTGGACGTTCTGTCGTTGCGCAAGGCCAAGGATATGAAGGTGGTGCGCGGTGGTGCGATCTCGATGATTTTCCAGGAGCCGATGGCCAGTTTTGCACCTGCCATTTCCATTGGAAAGCAGATGGTCGAGCAATTGATGCTGCATTCCGACATGTCAAAGGAACAGGCGCGCAAACACTCCATCGAGATGTTGGACCGCGTGGGGATCTCTGATCCTCACAAACGGGTCGATCAGTTTGCATTCGAATTGTCGGGAGGCATGCGGCAACGCGCGATGATTGCCATGGCTCTGTCGACCAAGCCCAAACTTCTGATTGCGGATGAGCCGACAACGGCATTGGACGTCACAATCCAAGCTCAAGTGATTGAGCTGATGAAAGATCTCGTCACTGAGTTCGACATGGGGATCATCTTTATCACGCACGATCTTGGCGTCGTTGCGCAGACGGCTGACTACGTTTCGGTCATGTATTTGGGCCGGCTTATTGAGAAGGGTCCCGTGCGCGAAGTGATCCGCGATCCGCGTCATCCCTACACCCAAGGTCTGATCGCGGCTTTGCCGAAACTTGATGATCTGGAGAATCCGCTTTTGCCAATTCCCGGCGACATTCCGTCTCCTTTGGAACGTCCGCCAGGATGCGTTTTCAACACGCGTTGTTCGAAGATTGTGGGTGACGCCTGCATGTCTGTTCTGCCGCCCGACATCAAAGTCGATCCGGTGCATCGCGTTGCGTGTCACATTTATAAAGATGAGGGGGTGGCATGAGCGACGACACACTCATATCCGCCCGAGGTCTGTCCGTTGGCTTTAGCATCGGAAAGGGCCTCTTCGACAAGCGTATCCTCAAAGCGGTGGATAACGTCGATGTTGATATTCAAAGTGGGTCATTCTTTGGACTCGTTGGGGAAAGCGGCTCGGGGAAGACCACGCTTGGGCGCGCCTTCTTGAAGGCTGTTACGATCACTGGCGGCAGTGCGACCTACAAAGACGGCGAAGTGGATTATGACCTCACCACGCTGACCGGCGCCGAGCTCAAAGACTTCCGCAAACGCGCGCAACTGATTTTTCAGGATCCCTATGCGGCGC
>JABDPD010000350.1 GCA_013042895.1 Boseongicola sp.
CAATCTCACCACGCGCATCTATGACCGCCGACACACCCGTATTCGCCACGCGCACCAGCGGCAATCCTTGCTCTACGGCGCGAAAACGCGCCTGATCTAGATGTTGGTAGGGGCCGGAAACAGTCCCGAACCACGCATCATTCGTAATCTGCAACAAGTAGTCTGGCCGCTCCAACCCGCGCCCATGCCCGGGGAAAATTACCTCATAGCAAATAAGCGGCAATGCCCGCCCCAAAGGCGTCTCGATCAACCGAACCCCCGGCCCCGGCGAAAACCCATAACCATCGCGCGCTGCAAAAGACCTCAATCCAACCAGTCTCGCCAGCTGCCCAAACGGGATATACTCTCCAAAAGGCACCAGATGCACCTTGTCATAGACCTCACCCGCCTGCCCGGTTGAGCCGACAACGATCAGCGAGTTGTGGCTGCGACCAGCCTCACTCCGGTTGATCCCTGTGACCACAGGCACACCCTGCGCCGCCCCCGCAATCTGCGCGAGAACCGGCGCAGCCCGATCCAGCCGATACGGTAAAGCCGTCTCCGGCCAGACAATCAAATCCACGTCGTCCTTTGGCGCCGCGGTATAGTTGATCTGACGCTCGACAAAACCAATTGCGCGCTTGGGGTGCCACTTTTCATCCTGCGGTGCATTGGGTTGCACCAATCGAACCGTTCCCATTGAGGTCGCCGTGATCTCCGGATCAGAACCATTAGCAAGACCCCAAACCCAAAGAGCGGCTAGTCCCAAAACACTCGCGAAAGACCCAACCACGGCCCGCCCTCTCAAGGACGACAAGCTCACCAGCACCAACGTTAAAGCCGTAACACCGTATGGCCCGACCAAAGAGGCCACCATCCGCACCGGAGTCTCCGCCCAAATGTAAGCGGGCAAACCCCATGGAAATCCTGTAAAAACATGCCCCCGCAACATCTCGGCTGCCGCCAAAGCCACTGCAAATAGCAAAGACCGGCCCGAACCGACCCAACCCGCCAGTCCCCAAAACAACGCCAAGCCACCAGCCATAAACACCGCAGCAAACGGCGCCATCCACCCGTGCCGTGCAACATCCACCAGAAACGGCTCAACGATCCAAGAAAGCGACAGGGCAAAGTACCCGACCCCGCCCGCCCAGGCGACGAACGCCCCTCGCCGCCGAATCCCTTCCCTTGCTCCAAAGGTTTCCGGGGTCCGAGGCAGCGCGCCGGCAACACACCAAACAAGAAAAGCAAACCCGGCCAGAGAAACGGGCCAAAGCCCAAACGGAGCATGGCCAAGCGCCGCCAAGAGTCCTGCCAAAAAGGATAGGCCCATCAGGCGGCGCGTGCTCACGCTCTACTCGGCCGCCTTCGCCGCACGAAACCGAACTCGAAGCCGCTTGATCCGACGCGGGTCCGCGTCGACAACTTCAAAGTCAATTCCACCGGGATGCTTCACAACTTCGCCGCGCGCAGGCACCCGACCTGCCAACATGAAGACCAGACCGCCCAAAGTGTCGATCTCTTCTTCCATCTCCGGCTCAACCAGTTTCTCACCAATCTCCGCCTCGAAATCCTCAATCGGTGTGCGCGACTGCGCCAGATAACAACCAGGGGCCTCCACACTCCAGAAATGCCCCTCTGCGATGTCGTGCTCGTCTTCAATCTCACCGATGACCTGCTCAATCAGATCCTCGATCGTGACCAAACCATCCACACCACCATATTCGTCGATCACCAGAGCCATATGCATCCGGTCCGTCTGCATCTTCTGTAACAAAACACCGATTGGCATCGACGGCGGCGCATACAAAAGCGGCCGCAACATCTTCGATAAAGCAAACCGCTCGCCTTTGCCGTTAAAGCCATGCTTTAAAGCAAAGTCTTTCAGATGCACCATACCGACAGGGGTATCGAGCGTGCCCTTAAAAACCGGCAAACGCGTCAAACCGCTATCGGCAAAGACCTCAACAAGGTTATCTTTTTTGATGTCGGTGGGCACCGAGATGATCTCAACTTTCGGGATCATCACATCCTCAACGCGAAGCCGCGTCAGGTTCGCAAGTCCGCCACTAAACGCGCCACTTGCCGCCACAACACGTGGCTGACCGTTTTCATCGCTATATTCGTCCGACCCGCTCAGCGCATCCAGAATGCGCCCAAAAAAGCCCCTCGAACTCTCATCGTCCTCAACACTGTGCGCGCTTTGCGCCGCACTAGAGGATCCTTCGCTGGTATCGCCCATCAATCCTTTCCATCATTCCCGGACCCGTCCCCTGAATAGGGATCCGCGATTCCGAGTTCCTTAAGTATCGCGATTTCCACCGCTTCCATCAAGTCACCGTCACCATCTCTCAGATGATCGTAGCCCAAAAGATGCAACGTTCCATGAACGATCAAATGGGTCACATGATCCGCTAAAGCAATCCCGCCAGCTTCGGCTTCGCGCGCGCAGGTCTCATACGCCAGGGCCAAGTCGCCCAATTCCGCGTCACCCACTGGCAAATCAGGTCGCGCGCCCTCTTTCGCAGCGCCCCGCTCATACGAGGGCCAGGACAACACATTCGTCGGCTGCGCTTTGCCCCTAAAGTCTTCATTCAAAACAGAAATATGCGCGTCATCCGCCCCAAGCACCGCGACATCCCAATCGGTATGAACCAACTCGAGATGCGACAAAGCCGCAGCGACAGCGCGCTCCGCCAAAGCCTCTAACCCCAACGCATTCCACCGTTCGTCTTCTATGATCACTTCAGCGCTCATGTCGCGCCTTCTGCCAAGAAACGAACGACAACACCAGAGGGGCTCTGCTTCTCGCGCGAAACGCGCTCGCCTCAGGATTTTACGGACCCAAAGAGCCGACAATTCGACTCAATCTTTCAGCTTCTTGTTGGTCAAAATACTTCTGCCGGAGGCGACCCGTCCTATCGAATGCGCTCTTCGCTCGCTGCATTGAATGCATAGATCCGACGCATCTCGAAGTTCAGACTGACTGTATCGCCAATGCTCGAGCGGGTATCACCGCGCTCTTCAATGATAAGCTTCTCGCCGGTTTTCGCCGTGAGATACGCATAACTCACACCGCCCAGTGCTTCGGTCAGTTCAACGGTAAACGTGTCACCCGAAGCATCGATCTCTGCATGCTCAGGGCGTAGACCCACGATCACATCTGTGCCATCGGACGGCAAAGTGATGTCTGGGTTCACGGACATACCCATAGCCGGTACGTCAATCGCGCCACCTTTGACCGTGCCACTCATGAAGTTCATCGCCGGCGAGCCAATGAAGCCGGCCACGAACTTGTTGTCTGGATCGCGGTATAGCTCCAAAGGTGCTCCAACCTGTTCGATCACCCCGAGGCGCAAAACGACGATCTTGTCGGCCAGCGTCATCGCCTCAACCTGATCGTGCGTCACATAAATCATTGTCGCGCCGATCTCTTTGTGAAGCCGTGCGATCTCGACCCGCATCTCGACGCGCAACTCCGCATCAAGGTTCGATAATGGCTCGTCAAAGAGGAAAACCTCGGGTCCCCGTACAATTGCACGTCCAATGGCCACACGCTGTCGCTGACCACCCGACAAGGCCGCCGGTTTGCGTTCAAGGAAAGGATCGAGCTTCAGGATCCGGC
>JABDPD010000354.1 GCA_013042895.1 Boseongicola sp.
CTTAGCCCCATAGAGACAAGACAACACTGGCTTGCAAGTGTCGAATTTGGGGCTTTGCCGCGTCCCTCTCGTTTTGTCGCGATACTCCTTATTTGATACAGTTGAGTCGCTCCAATGTTGTGGCCGACCCTATGTAAACGCCGTGTTGAGGAGTTGCGCCCCGGTTTTCTCGTCGTGTCTGAAGGGACATTTACTGGGCCCGCGCTGTTTCGCGAGCACATCCGATTGCACGGTTGGCACCTCTTCAACCATAGCCATATCGCTGAAAGTACTCATTCTACGACGCAAACAAACCTCGATAAAGTCGACATCCAAATGATTTCTGCTGGCGACGGCGATGAAACTGCCGCCCGTTTTTCTATCTACCTAATATCACAACGCTCATTCGTTAAGATTGACCCATCTCAATGCGTAACGGGACATTTCTCATGCAAGTATGTGATCACTAAAGATCGGTTTCAGCTTGCAGTGTTGGGAAGGGAATGGCGAAGCAAAGCGCGACCAAATCACAACCGAACGACGAAATGTCGTTAGTTGAGCCTCATGCTGGTCTTTCCTCGATCGAAGTGGAGGCGATACGTCGCGTCGCGGGGTGGAACGAGTTGCCTCGCCCAGATACTGTGGGCCCACTTCGCGTTTTCCTCAGACAGTTCAGCGGGTTACTTGTCCTGATTTTGATTGCCGCTGCACTCGTCGCGCTTGCTGCTGGCGAATTGGTAGACGCACTTGCAATAGGTTTAGTTGTCCTGCTGAATGCAGTGCTGGGATTCATTCAGGAGTGGAAAGCTGAGACTGCGCTCGAAGCGCTGCGCTCGATGCTGTCTCCGACTGCGCTTGTAATTCGAGACGGGGCAGAAAAGATTGTTCCGGCCCGAGAGATAGTTCCTGGGGACCGCGTTCTGACGACAGCGGGAGAAGGCATCGCAGCCGATATCCGACTCGAACTTGCGTTGGATGCAACCACTGATGAAAGCGCCATGACTGGTGAATCCATGCCGGTCGAGAAGTTGGTCACGGAAGAAAACGATGAAGGGATGATCTTCGCGGGCACCGCATTGGTGTCAGGCAGAACTGAAGGGATTGTTGTAGAAACCGGATCGAACACTCGGTTTGGAGGCATCGCTGCGCTGACGGGCGCTGTCGGCGGACAGAAGACCAATTTGGAGGTAAGGTTAAATCAGCTGGCAAAACAGCTTGGCTTGGCTTCCATCCTCATTGCATTTGCGGTTTTCCTTGTAGGGATGGTGGTTGGTCGCCCGATGTTCGAGATGTTCATGACTGGCCTTTCGCTAGCAGTGGCGATCGTGCCGGAGGGGCTGCCGGCAGTCGTCACCATCACCCTTGCGCTTGGGGCTTCGGCAATGGCGCGACGAAACGCGCTGGCTCGTCGTTTGCAAGCTGTTGAAACGCTTGGCGCGGCATCGGTGATTGCGACGGACAAGACTGGCACCTTGACCGAAAATCAGATGACGGCAACGGCGGTCCGCACCTTAACCGCGACCTATTCCGCAACGGGTACAGGATATGACCCTGCAGGACACATTGAGCGCGAAGGTACAAGAGTCCGAGCCGAGGACGACATTGTTCTGGGCCAATTACTTGAAGCCGTGCTTGTTTGCAGTCACGCTCGCTTATCGAATGACGCAAACGGGTGGAGCCTGATTGGCGCGCCGACGGAAGGTGCGCTGGTAACCCTGGCCTATAAAGGATGGTCGCCTCTGCCCAATGCCAATGATCGCTTGGCGGAAGTTCCGTTTTCAAGTGAACGCAAGCGAATGAGCGTTCTCGCCCGCAGAGGCCAAGCCTTCCGGCTTCACGTTAAAGGTGCTCCGGAAACTGTTATTGACCTCTGTGACAAGGTTCTTGCCGACGGTGAGTCCATAAGCTTGAGTGACTCGGGGCGAACGGATTTACTTGCCGCCTACCAAGAAATGGCGTCCAGCGGTCAGCGTGTCATTGCCGTTGCATGCAGGGATCAGGATACTGCCGAAGATCTAACTGAAGGCGATTTGAAGTTCGTCGGTTTGATAGGGTTAATCGATCCTCCCCGCCCCGAAGTTCGCGGAGCGATCGCGTTGGCGGTTGAAGCAGGGATCCGGGTCATTATGGTGACAGGCGACGGCGCAATGACTGCGGCCGCAATTGCCAAGCAGGTTGGTCTTGGCTCACCGCCGGTGCTCTCTGGTGATGACGTCGATGCGCTGGAAGATGATGAACTGGCTCAACGGTTAAAAAGTAACGTTCTATTTGCAAGGACTCGCCCGGAGCACAAACTACGGATTGTCAAAGCGCTCCAAGCACACGGACAGATCGTTGCGATGACCGGCGATGGGGTAAATGACGCCCCAGCCCTCAAGCAGGCGGACATCGGTGTCTCGATGGGTCAACGAGGGACAGATGTGTCCAAGAATGCCTCTGATCTCGTTCTACTGGACGACAATTTCGCAACGATTGTGGGCGCGATCGCTGAAGGGCGGCGGCAGTTCGATAATGTCAAAAAGTTCGTCAGATATCTTCTCTGCTCAAATGCGGGAGAGGTTATAGCAATACTGTTGAACCTAGCGCTTGGCGGCCCGCTGATTTTTCTGGCGACGCAAATCCTGTGGATGAACTTGATTACTGATGGACTGACGGCAGTTGCGCTTGGGCTTGAGAAAGCTGAAGGCGACCAGATGTCGGAACCTCCGAGGCCCAAGAACGCCAGGATTCTGGGGTTACGCGGCATAGAATTAATCGTGCTCTTTGGCCTCTATACCGGCGCGGCTAGCCTCTTTGTCTTCTATACGCTTTTGCCACTTGGAACTGATTTAGCAAGAACGGCGGCATTTACGGGAATGGTAGTCTTTGAGAAGGTCAGTGTATTTGCTTTCCGATCATTGACCCGTCCTACATGGTCCATAGGTTGGTTCTCGAACCCTCTTCTGTTGGCGGCGTTCACGGCCAGCCTTTGCCTTCAGGTTGCCGCTGTTTACTGGACGCCACTGCAAGCGCTCCTAAAGACGGTACCACTCGGTGCGGACCAATGGGCTATGATTATAGCGCTCGCGCTGCCCCTCGTGATCGTTCCGGAAATCGTCAAAACGGCGCTCTTGATCAAAATGCGGAGAGCGACCTCATAAGAATTCGCCGCAAATTGATTCACCAAGGACCGGTGCACAAGTTCGCAACAGGCCGACACTCTGTGTCAAACTTGGATGCGGGAGAGTTCCGAGTTGTGAGGGACTGTGCGTTGATCAACAGGACAAGCCGTTCCAGAACGCGTCAGAGTATTTGCTGCGCCCTTGGTCCCGGCGTTGGCCGTTGCCAAATAACCTGAGCATTCCGTTGGCTGCATCTCAATGGAGAACCTTGCGGAATGGCGGTTGCTCGAAAAACCTGCGCCGCGCTAGCTGTCGCCCCGCCGCTTCTCAGCATCCGCAACATGTCTCTTAACGTTGAGGAAGCTGTCCGGCGTTACTGAAATCGAATCTATCCCCGCATCTACAAGGACGCCTGCGAACTCCGGGTAATTTGAGGGCGCTTGACCGCATAGGCCGACTTTGGACCCAGACGCATGCGCATTTTCTATTACGGTCCGGATCATCCACAAGACAGCTTCATGTTTTTCGTCAAAAAGCGGCGCAAGTTTGTCGCTGTCTCTGTCGATGCCAAGTGTGAGCTGTGTAAGGTCGTTGGAACCAATGGAGAATCCATCAAAACGCCGGGCAAATTCCTTGGCCAAAATAACGTTCGAAGGGACTTCGCACATTACGTAGATTTGCAGCCCATTCTCTCCGCGAGACAATCCAGCCTCTTTCATCACGGAAAGAACACGATCGGCTTCTTCAGGAGTCCGGCAAAACGGGATCATGACCAGAACGTTGTCGAATCCCATCTCTTCACGAAGCTTTTTGATCGCCCTGCATTCTAAAAGAAATCCTTCCCGATATTCTGGATCGTAATAACGCGATGCGCCGCGCCACCCAATCATTGGGTTCTCCTCGTGAGGCTCGAAACCTCTTCCGCCCAAAAGATCGGCGTACTCGTTTGTCTTGAAATCGCTCATTCGCAAAATCATCGGGTTCGGGTAGGCGACCGCAGCGATCCTAGAAAGCCCCAAAGCAAGTCGATCCACGAAGAAGTCCGATTTGCTCTCATAGCCTTGCGTCAAAGCTTCAATTTCCTGGCGAACTCCTTCATCGCGGATCTCATCGAAGCGCAGCAGCGCGTTGGGATGCACTTTGATGGCGTTAGAG
>JABDPD010000359.1 GCA_013042895.1 Boseongicola sp.
CGTCTTTGTTGTCGTAAAACTGACCGACAAAAGCCTGCATAATTTCGCGCACGTCGGCTCCGGCGCCGGTGCGCGGGTAGTAGTCGCGGTTGCCCCAGTTTTGATTGGCACGGATGAAGAAGACCTGAACGCAAGCCTGCCCACCTTCCACGTGGAGGGCGATAACGTCTGCCTCGGACACGCCTGCGGGGTTCACCGACTGACTGCCTTGCACGAAAGTTAGCGCGCGAAGGCGGTCTCGTAGGGCTGCGGCACGTTCAAACTCCATCGCCTCAGATGCCTCCTGCATTTCGGCAGCGAGGGTTTCCTGCACGCGGGTAGTGCGCCCTCGGAGGAACTGCTGAGCGTCTTTGACGAGTGCGCCGTATTCATCTTCTGAAATTAGGTCGACGCAAGGGCCGGAACAGCGTTTGATTTGGTAGAGGAGACAAGGGCGCGTGCGGCTCTCGAAGGTAGAGTCCGAGCAGTTTCTGAGGAGGAAGACTTTTTGCAGTTGGTTGAGCGTACGGTTGACGGCTCCGGCGCTGGCGAATGGGCCGAAGTAGTCGCCTTTTTCTTTCTTCGCGCCACGGTGTTTCTTGATCTGCGGGAAGCCGTGCTCGCGCGAGATCAGGATGTTCGGGAAGGACTTGTCGTCGCGCAGAAGGACGTTGTAGCGGGGCTTTAGCTGTTTGATCAAGTTCTGTTCAAGCAGCAGCGCTTCGGTTTCGGTGCGTGTGGTCAGGAACATCATCGAAGCGGTGTCGCGGATCATACGGGCGATGCGGGGGCTGTGGCCTGTGGGGCGGGCATAGCTGGACACCCGCGCCTTGAGATTGCGCGCTTTGCCCACGTAGAGCACCGCGCCCTTCTCATCGAGCATACGATACACTCCGGGCGAGCCGTCAATGGTCTTGAGATAGCCTTGGATGACCTCATGACCTGTCAGCTTGGGTTTACGGTTGGTTTCTGACATCACATTTTGCTCTTAAATGATTCTCACGTGCGCTGCACCGCCGCAAGTGCCGGGGCAAGAGAAAAGGCGTCCACTTAATCTGTGGATAACCTTCGGGACAAGTTGGACGCGAGCCGAATTTTTCGTTTAGTTATGAGCCATTCTGCAAAGTGCCTAATTATTGGGCGGTAATCTAATATATTGTAATTGCTCAATATTTTTATGCATTCCCTGCAAGCAACTGAAAACATTAAAGTTTTCTTAACAGAAATGTAATCGCATTGTGAACGGTGCAAAACTTTTGTCGCAAGCCGGCGCGAAAGCTACTCAACGCCCTGCACGTCAGGTGTCAACCAACCGAGATGTTGGCCCCCGTCTACGCAAATCAACTGCCCTGTGACGGCCGGTGCATCGATGAAATAGTCGAGCGCTTGAGTGATGCCGGACGGATCGGCGCCGCGTTCCAGGATGGTACTTGCGCGCTGTGCGGCGAAGTGTTCCCGGCTTTGGCGCGCGCCTTGCATCGTCGGACCGGGACCGATGGCGTTGACGCGGACCTTGCGGCCGAGCGCCTGCGCCGAGGTCTGGGTTAGCGCCCAGAGGCCCATTTTTGCGATGGTGTAGGTCATGAATTCGGGCGTCAGTTTGCGCACGCGTTGGTCGATCAGATTGACGATGAGCGCCTTCGCCGTCGCATCGTTCCATTCGCCAGAGACGTCCGGTTCGGGGGCTTGGGCGGCGAAGTGTTGGGTCAGAACAAAGGGCGCGCGCAGGTTGCTTTCAAGGTGGCGATCCCAGCTTTCGCGGGTGGCCGTTTCAATATTGTCGTATTCGAAGATGGACGCCGAATTGACGAGCAGCGTGAGGGGTTGACCGAGATCAGAGGCGGCCTCTGGGACGAGGCTTTGCATGTCTTCTTCGACGATCAAGTCGGCTTGAATGGCCACGGCCTTCTGGCCCATGGCACGGATGTCGGCTGCGACCTCTTCTGCCGCCTCGCGAGAACCGTTGTAATGTACCGCGACATCGAAGCCGCGCTTGCCTAACGACAAGGCCATGGCCCGTCCGAGGCGCTTGCCTGCGCCGGTAACTAGAGCCGCGCCGGTCAATGGACCACCACCCAGATGTAGGTGACATAGGCCGCGCAAAGCGCCGCTCCCCAACGGCGTGTCATGTTGCGAGTGCTAGAGAAGACGAAGGGTGCAATAAGGAGTGAGGCACCGAGCATGACCCAGAAGTCGAAAGTCATGAATGAGCGGTCCACGGGAATGTCGCCGAAGAAACTGGCGACGCCGATGATGCCAAGAAGGTTGAACATGTTCGAGCCTATGACGTTGCCAAGCGCGACATCTGCCTGGCGGCGGATAGCGGCCATGACAGTGGTTGCAAGCTCGGGAAGTGAGGTTCCGAGTGCCACGAGTGTCAGGCCAATCACGCTGTCCGTGACACCGAGACGCTGGGCGATGATGAGCGAGGAGTCTACGAATATGTCGGCTCCGAGTGGGAGGCCGATGAGACCGAGGAGGAGGAACACGCCGATCTTCCACCATGGCATGTCCGGGTCGACACCTTCGAGGTCGTCTTCCATGACTTTGAGGTTGCGTCGGTGGGCAAGGGCCTGGCGGGCCTGATCGCCAAGGATCAGCGCAAGGATCGACAGAAGAATTACGCCATGCACCCAAGTAATCGGCCCGAGGAAGGCAATGGCGATGAAGATTATGCTGGCGAGCAACATCGTCACATAGCTTTTTCGGGTGTTGCAGTCGGAGGTATTCAGCGTCGACACAAGAGCCGGGACGCCGAGGACCAGCAGGATGTTGGCTGTGTTGGAGCCCACGACGTTACCAAGCGCAAGACCGGCTGCGTTGTCGTCGATGGCCTCAATAGAGATCAGCAGTTCGGGCGCGGATGTGCCAAAGGCAACGATGGTCAGGCTGACGATCAGGGCAGGCAGGCCAAGGCGCAGCGAGGAGTTCACCGCTCCTCGGACCAAAAGGTCACCGGAAAGGAGCAGAATAATCAGACCAATACCTGCGAAAAGAAATTCCATTGATCAGGCTTTCCCGCAGGGGCAAGGACTTTTGCCGATGCGGTGGCGACCACACGCGCTGCATTTATCGCTGGAAAGGCGCGATTTCCAAGGCAGGAGCCAGCGTGCTTTGCCGAACATGCCGAGGACCGCTATGACAACCAGAAATAGGGAAACGATTTTCAGGATCATGCGTGTTTCAGACCCCGAAACGCGCGAAGGCTGCGCGGTCTTCAATGGCGCTGAGGGCGTCGTCAGTGACTTGCGCACCGAGACGGCCAAGCAGAGGCTTTTTCTGCTGGAACACACGGAAGGTGGTTTTGTCGCCGAAGATATTCTTCATCGTCGGCACTAGATGGCCTACGCCGTCGATAAGACCAGTCTCAAGGCCCGCGTCTCCGACCCAGATGTCTCCGGCGAAGAGTTCGATTTCGCTGTTTAGGCGGTCACCTCGACGGGTTTTGACGTGGTCGATGAAGCCTGCGTGGATGTGTTCCTGCAGGCCTTTCAGGCGTTTGACGTCGTCGGGGTTCTCCGGGCGGAAAGGGTCGAGCATGGATTTGGATTTACCGGCTGTGTAGACGCGGCGCTCAATGCCGTAGCGTTCGATAAGCTCGGTAAAGCCGAAGCCTGCGGAGATGACGCCGATGGAGCCAACCACCGAGTGGCGATCGACCCAGATTTCGTCAGCGGCGGAGGCGATGTAGTAGCCGCCCGAGGCCGCAACGTCTTCTACGAAGGCGTAGACTTTTACGTCTTTCTCTTCCGCGAGGCGACGGATACGGGCTGCGATCAGCGAGGATTGTGTCGGGCTGCCCCCAGGCGAATTGATCGAAAGCGCAACCGCGTCCGGTTTGCCTTTGGTGAAAGCTTTCTGGATGAGGCCAGCAAGGCCCGCGTCATTCAGCGCGCCACCACGGGCTTGGGCCGCGATGATCCCCTGCAAGCGCAGAACCGAGACCGAGGGCGGCGATTTCACGAAAGGGATAAATCTTTTCATGAGAACGGATGTAGGGCGTCCCACGGGTGGCAACAAGTGACGAAGACGTGTTGAATGGGGCTATGTTGCAAAATGGGGGCCAGCTCGCGTCGGTTGGCGCCTCCCCCCGGGAACACCTTTGAACAGAGGAAGCCCAAATTTTAGATATTCCGTTCAAGCTTTGAGGCGATAGCCGGTGCGGAAGATCCACCAAACGATAGCAAGACCCAGGGCCGTGAAGCCGGTGATCGCGATGAGGCTGGCGAGGACGGGAACGTCAGCGGTGCCGAAGAAGGACCAACGGAAGCCTGAGACAAGGTATAGGACCGGGTTGAAGAGCGAGATCGTTTGCCAGATCGGGGGCAGCATTGTGATGGAGTAAAAGGAACCTCCGAGGAAGACGAGCGGGGTGACCACGAGGAGCGGAACGAGGTTCAACTGTTCGAAACTTTTGGCCCAGATGCCGATGATAAAGCCGAGCAGCGAGAAGGAGACGCAGGTCAGGGTCAGGAAGGCGAGCATCCAGAACGGGTGCTGGATTGTGATGTCGACGAAGAAGAAGGAGGTCACGAGGATGATTGTGCCTATGATCATGGCTTTTGTCGCAGCGGCGCCGACGTAGCCGATGACGATTTCCAGAGAGGAGATCGGAGCGGAAAGAATCTCGTAGATCGTTCCGATGAATTTCGGGAAGTAGATGCCGAAGCTGGCGTTTTGCAGGCTCTGGGTAAGGACCGAGAGCATGATCAGGCCCGGCACGATGAAGGCACCATAGCTAACGCCCTCGAGGCTCTCGATGCGGCTGCCGATTGCGGTGCCGAAAACGACGAAGTAGAGCGACGTGGACAGCACCGGGGAGACCAGCGATTGGACGATCGAGCGGAAGAAACGGGCCATTTCGAAACGGAAGATGGCGCGGATGCCGTACCAGTTCATGCCGAGGCCTCCTGTACAAGGGTCACGAAGATGTCTTCGAGCGAGCTTTGGTGGGTTTGGATGTCTTTCAGGCCAATGCCCGCCTCCTGCAGGGATTTCAGCAAGGAGGTGATGCCCGTGCGCTCGCCACGGGTGTCATAGCTGTAGATGAGGGCCGAGCCGTCTTCGACGCGTGTGAGGTCATAAGACGCGAGGCTTTCGGGGATCTCGGACACGGATTCGGTCAGCTCGATGCGCATTTCCTTGCGACCCATGCGGGAAATGAGCGCGGTTTTGTCCTCGACGAGAAGTATCTCGCCCTTGTTGATGACGCCCACGCGATCGGCGATGGCTTCGGCTTCTTCGATGTAGTGGGTGGTAAGGATAATTGTGACACCGTCCTGACGGAGGCGGTCGACCAGCGCCCACATGTCCTTTCGGAGTTCGACGTCGACGCCTGCGGTCGGTTCATCCAGAAAGAGAACGCGAGGTTCGTGGGAGAGCGCTTTGGCGATGAGGACGCGGCGCTTCATGCCGCCTGAAAGCGCGGCAATGCGGCTGTCTTTTTTGTCCCAGAGCGAGAGATCACGAAGAATGCTTTCCAGGAGAGCATCGTTGCGCGGCTTGCCGAAAAGGCCACGGGAAAAACGGACTGTGTTGATCACGAACTCGAAAGGCTCGAGGTTGATCTCCTGGGGGACGAGGCCGATTAGTTTGCGCGCTTCACGGAAGTCGGTGACGACATCGTGGCCAGCGACACGGATGTGACCGGAGGTGGGAGATGACAGCCCGCAGATCGTTGAGATCAAGGTTGTTTTGCCCGCGCCGTTCGGGCCGAGGAGTGCTAGGATTTCGCCTTCTTCGATCTGGAGGTTTGTATTCCTGAGGGCCTCAAACCCGCCTTCATAAATTTTGGTGACGTTTTCAACATCGACGATTGCGGACATAGAAGTCTCCCTTTGTGGGGCACACTAGCGGTGTTCGCGAGCGAGGAACATTGCAGATTTGCGAACAGATCACACACGCAAATTTTTAGAATTCAGGAGGGAAATGAAAAACCGGCAGGAATGCCCCGCCGGTTTTACTGGCCCGTGAAGGGTCGCTTAGTTGGAGTCTTGGGCAGCAAGTGCTGCGGCGTACTCAGGGCCGAGCGCCGAGATACCCTTAAGGATATCAATGGCATAGGCCAGTTGATAATCCTCGTTGCGTATGTCGGCAGATGCTTCAGCCTTGGCACGGTCTTCCTCGATCTGACGCCGCTCGTCTTCGGTGAGGCTGTCGTTGTTCAGACTACCGCGCAATTCGGCTTCCGAGCGTGCGCCGCGTGTTGGTGTGTCGTCTTCCTCTTCTTCACGGCGCGGCGGCTGGGCGACGATAATGTCGGGCGAAACGCCGAGCGCCTGGATCGAGCGACCCGATGGCGTATAGTAGCGCGCGGTTGTGAGGCGCATGGCGCCTTCGCCGCGCAGTGGCATGACGGTTTGGACCGAGCCCTTGCCGAAGCTCTTGGTGCCGACGACGATGGCGCGGCGGTGGTCTTGCAAGGCTCCTGCGACAATCTCGGACGCCGAGGCGGAACCACCGTTGATCAGCACGACCATAGGTTTGCCTTGTGCGAGATCGCCTTCCTGAGCGTTGAAGCGGTCGCCATCTTGTGGATCGCGGCCCCGGGTCGAGACGATTTCGCCTGCGTCGAGGAAGGCGTCGGAGACGCGCACAGCTTGGTTAAGGAGGCCACCTGGGTTGTTGCGGAGGTCGATGATGAAGCCGTTGACGTTGTCGAAGCCGCCGAGTTCTTCGACTTTCTCAACGAGCTGTTCGCGCATGGACGGGAAGGTCTGGTCGCTGAATGTCGAGAGACGGAGGACTACGGTTTCGCCGAATATGCGCGAGCGGACTGCCGTTAGTTTGATAACATCGCGGATGATCGAGACGTCAAAGGGTTCAGGCGAGCCTTCGCGAACGACTGTGATGATGATCTCGCTGCCGATGGGGCCGCGCATCATGTCTACGGCCTGATCCAGACTGAGGCCGAGGACGCTTTCGCCATCAACATGGGTGATGAAGTCGCCC
>JABDPD010000144.1 GCA_013042895.1 Boseongicola sp.
CCGCCGCACTATGCTGATCTGGACTTCTAATCCGGAACAAGAGGGGGCCTTGCGCACCCAATGACCGTGGAAGATCTAAAATCCCGATTGATAAAAGAAGCCGCAGAAGCGGGTTTTGCAATGGCGCGCATTTGCGCACCAGACGCGGTGCCGGATGTTCCTGCAAGGTTGGCGGCGTTTCTAGACGCGGGACGCCAAGGTCAAATGTCGTGGCTCGAAGATCGGGCAGCATGGAGAGGCAACCCACGGGCGCTCTGGCCGGAAGCCCGCTCGATCATTATGCTCGCCGAGCCTTACACGCCTGACCACGATCCGCTGGACGATCTGGACCACAAAGACAGAGGCGTAATTTCGGTCTACGCCCGCAATAAGGACTACCATGATGTTGTCAAAAAGCGGCTGAAGCGTGTGGCGCGATGGCTCGTGACACAAACCGACTGCGAGGTGAAAGTCTTTGTCGATACCGCGCCAGTGCCTGAGAAGGCCCTCGGTCAGGCAGCAGGTCTTGGATGGCAAGGCAAGCACACCAATTTGCTGAGCCGCGACCTCGGAAACTGGTTTTTCCTCGGCGCGATTTTCACTACCGAAGCTATGGCGCCCGACGAAGCGGAAGTCGACCATTGCGGCAGCTGCCGTCGCTGTCTCGATATTTGCCCGACAGGTGCTTTTCCAGAACCTTATCAGCTCGACGCACGGCTCTGCATTTCCTATCTGACAATCGAGCATAAAGGTCCGGTGGACGAGGGCCTCCGCCCAAAGCTCGGAAATCGCATCTACGGTTGCGACGATTGCCTTGCTGTTTGCCCATGGAACAAATTCGCCGAAACCGCAGGCGATTTGCGATATGCTGCACGAGATGAGTTGAACGCACCGCCTCTTGCCGAGCTTTCTGCTTTTGATGATGCGGGTTTCCGCGCGTTCTTTTCAGGCTCACCGATCAAACGCATTGGGCGTGATAGATTTGTTCGCAACGTCCTCTATGCAATTGGAAACTCCGAAGACCTGGGGCAGCTGGCGTCCGCGCGCCGGTTGTTAGATGACCCTGACCCTACAGTTAGGGACGCCGCTGAATGGGCGGTTCGCCGCCTTGAGGCGATTTCGCCAAATTAGCGTTTTGTGGTATAACTCCTCAATCAGAGAAAGGAGAGTCATCCATGAACACCTATCTCTTACGTCGCAAACGCACACGTGGGACTGCGAGGATGGCGCATTTTGCGCAACCACCACCAGATCGTCTGTCGGTGTATCAAAGCTCGCGCAACGCCAAGCGTCGAACGGCGGCTAAGCTGAGGCGGTATTTGAGGATCGCGCGCGCCGCAGGATAGAGCACTGGTGACTGACGGATCCGGTTGATAGGGAAGGGCATGAGCATTGCCCATCCTAATTCATTTCGTGCCATCGGCCTGAAGATAACTTCTGTTTTGCTGTTCGTTTTGATGGCGACACTCATCAAAGCTGCCTCAGCCGAAGTCCCGCCAGGGCAAACTGTTTTCTTTCGCTCTCTTTGCGCGATGCCCGTGATTCTTGGCTGGTTAGTGTGGCAGGGTAAGTTTCCACACGGGTTGCGCACTGTTAATCCGCTTGGACATCTTTGGCGCGGATTGATCGGCTCTACGGCTATGGGTCTGAGTTTTGCTGGCTTGGCGATCTTGCCGCTTTCTGAGGTCAAAGCCATTCAATACGCGATGCCGCTGTTCGTCGTGATCCTTGCCGCTCTAATGCTCGGTGAGCGGGTGCGTGTCGTTCGATTGACGGCTGTCGGTATGGGTATGTTGGGTGTTTTGATCATTCTTTGGCCTCGGTTGACGTCCTTTACTGGGGGAGAGGTGGAACCCAGGTTGGCTTACGGAGCTTTGATCGTCCTGATCGGCTCGCTCTGTGCGGCCTTCGCTCAGATTTTCGTGCGCAAGCTGGTCGAAACCGAGGAAACTGCAGCCATCGTTTTCTGGTTCTCCGTTACGGCAACACTGCTTTCTCTGCTCACCTTTCCATTTGGCTGGAAGGTGCCTTCGACCACAGTACTGGCGTGCTTAATTGGCTCTGGTCTAATCGGTGGATTGGG
>JABDPD010000366.1 GCA_013042895.1 Boseongicola sp.
CCCCAAGGGGTGCCGCCGCTTTAGCCGCAAGGGCAGAAACATGATGACGCCGGATCAACCAGACAAGCGACGTCACCAACATCATTCCCCAGATATTGATCGCCATGAAGGCTGACGGCACATGCAGGTAGATGATCTTCACTGTTGAACCTTGGCGGAAATCATTGGGCGTAAAGAAAAACCCCCAAACCAAGCCCACCACCAACCCAATACCCGCCAGCACAAAGGCTGGGCCCATGACCCTATCGGTAAATGCCATAAAGCGGCGTGGATTTGCGTATTCCCAGAACGACATGATCCCTACCTAATCCGGGCGCGATTGGCCCACAAGACACGCCTTTAGCGCAGATTGACGCGGAGTGCGGCCGCCCCTGCAAACGGCAACAACGCGCAGGCTCCAAGTGTGATCCCGGTCATCAGAATGAGCGGTGTTGATGGCTCCAGCCCCTCAACGCCTCGCCGCACCGTATCAGCACCGAAAATGAGTGTCGGGATGTAGAGTGGCAGCACCAAAAGGGACAATAGCAAACCACCTCGCTTCAAACACACCGTTAAGGCTGCACCAAAAGCACCGATCATGCTCAGCGCCGGCGTCCCAAGCGCGAGCGACGCCACCAACCAGCCATATCCATCGTGCGGCAAGTTCAGAAAGACCCCAAAAAGCGGCGCCGCCAGTGTTAGTGGCAACCCAGTCGTGACCCAATGAGCCAGCGCCTTCACGGCCACAATGCCTTCCAAAGGCACCGGCGCCGTCGCTAAAAACTCAAGCGAGCCATCTTCAAAGTCTGTCGCAAATATGCGGTCCAACGACAAAAGACAGGCCAGCAATGCACCCAGCCACAATACTCCCGGAGCAATCGGAGCGAGCACTCCCGCTGACGGCCCAACCCCAAAGGGCACAAGGACTACGACGATCAAGAAGAATGCTAGCGCAAGGCCAAAACCACCACCCGCGCGGATCGCCAGCCTCAGATCTCTCAGCAAGAGCCCCTTCATTCGAAGGCCTCATCAAAAACACCACCTTGAGGAGCTGTTGCGCGGAAGCTGCCCAAATCCATGACGTCAGCGTCAATCCCAAGGTCGATATGCGTGGCGATCACCGCCGCCCCGCCACCACCAAGATGGCGCCTCACGGCCGCTCCAAACAGCCCAACCGAATTGGCATCCAAAGACACGGTTGGCTCATCCAATAGCCAGATTGGCCGACCCGTCACCAGCATCCGCGCCAATCCAAGCCGTCGCTTCTGACCTGCTGACAATGCCTGCGCAGGCCGGTCTGCCAACTCCTCAAGATCAAATGCCTGAAGCGCGGGTGCGATCCCATGCACACCGAACAAAGCCGCCCAAAACGAAAGGTTCTCCGCAACGCTCAACGTGCCCTTTAACCCATCGGCATGCCCGGCATAGGCAACGGCTTCCTCGGCTCCAACAACTGATCCCGAAACAGCAGGCTGTAGTCCGGCTAAAGTGCGTAGAAGCGTCGTCTTTCCCGACCCGTTTGGCCCACGGAGCACCAGCACCGCGCCGGGATAAACCTCGAAAGAGACACCCTCCAAAACGGTCAACCCGCCGCGCGCGCAGGCCAATTCTGAAACTGTCAGTAACGCGTCATCCATCCTCAAAGGCATGGCCCACCACGCAAGAATTGTCCACGCCCGACCGTCGCGTCTTTCCGCATTTCACCCTTTGAGTCATACCTCTGACAGAGGCAGCAGTAGTTCTGCGTCACACACCGATCAACGCAACGCCGACGCGCCGGCCTTCGCCCAACAACACGTTGTAGGTTCGACAAGCCTGCGGCGTAGCCATGATCTCCACGCCGATCCCCGCCGCTTCAAGTGCGCCACGAAAAGCTGCCGGGATATGCGCTATCTCTGCACCCGTTCCGACCAACAGAAAATCAATGGCCTCTCCAGCCTCAGCGAAAGGCGCTGCATCCTCAAAACCACCCCAGGCAGTCACCCCGGTCGGCAAAACTGCAACCGGTGCATCATGCAGTTCGCCCCCAAGTCGAAAAAATCCTGGACCATAACCATCCACAGGAACGGATTCATTGTATGTGACTTCATTCAACCGCATAAGACCCGCCCCCTCAGTCCCAGATCGGCAGCCCTGATATCGCAGACCCTGCGATGATCAGATAGGCCACCCATCGGTAAATCCTCTCCGCTTCCGGCCGGAACAACACCGCTCCCGCCCAGTTCCCGGCAAGATAGGGCGCAATCATTACCGCGCCAAGCATCAGCGCCGAAATCACCAGAAAACCTCCGAACCACAGAACCGCCACGAGGATCAAATCCGCAACAATCAAATATAACGTCAGGTTCGCACGTACCGCAGATACTGGCAAAGTCGACGCCATATAGAGCATAATGACGGGCGGCCCCGGCAGTCCAACCGACCCCGCCAAAAGTCCGCCAAAACCGCCAGCAAGATAGATCAGCTTCTTCGTCAATACACCGCGATACCGTACGCCAGCGACCAATAGGACCAACAGCGTGAATGCCGTCAAAGAGACACCCCACCGAAAGACCACCGGTTCAATCAACGACAACAGGAAGACACCCAAAGGGACCGCCACAACAGCGCCGATACCAAGCCTTAGAACGTCGCTAGGCTGCCCCTCCCTCAATGCACGCGGGACATGCATGAGTGGCGCCACAAGGTCCATCACCAGCATTACGGTCAACGCCTCAAAGGGTCCAAGGAATTGCGCGGCGACCGGCATGAACACCATCGCTGTGCCAAAGCCTGTGAACCCGCGTACAACTCCCGCTAGGAACGCCCCGAAAGCCAGAAAAAAGAGGCCGTCCGCAGCCAGCGCCGCGGAAAGAACCTCAGGCATCTATATTGGCAAATTGTGTGCCAGCACCACCGCCCGATCCTCCATCCGGCTTGGACCAGTCACGCTTAACACCGAGGAAAAGCACGACGTTCTTCGCCACATAAACCGAGGAATATGTACCAACAATCACCCCCCAGGTGATCGCAAAGACAAACCCTCGGATCACATCGCCACCCAAAACAAGCAGCGCGATTAGAGCAAGCAATGTCGTTCCACTTGTCATCAAGGTTCGGCTCAAGGTCTCGTTCACCGACCTGTTCATGACCTCCTGCAATGGCGTCGTTTTGAACTTCCGCAAGTTCTCGCGAAGGCGGTCGAAGATCACCACAGTGTCATTTATCGAATAACCCACAATCGTTAGGAGCGCAGCAATCGTCGCCAGATCGAACCGAATCTGCAGTAAA
>JABDPD010000367.1 GCA_013042895.1 Boseongicola sp.
TCCGGACACAGAGGGGCAGGGATATCAGGCCTCCGAGTGGTCGATCGTGGAAGGAAGCGCGACCGTTGGTGGTGAAGGCACAAGCCTCAATGAGGGTGAGTTGCAGTTCAGCGCAACGGTTCAAAACCTTTGGCTCGAAGATCAGGGATATGGCGTCAACGAGTTTGAGTTGACGATGAACGGTCCTCTAGTTGCCTTTTCGGGCACCGATCCCGAGCACCCGACTTGTCAAAACCAGACCGAGTGCAACGGTGTCGATGGATCGGCTCTTCACTATTACGAGCAGACTGGCGACGGCTATTTCGCCTATCTGACCGGCACTGAGGGTATCGTCAAAGGCCTCACTTTAGGATTGACCGTCAATGATGTGGGCGGCACGAAGCCGCCGCAGCTTGGCCCTTGGGGTGGTTGGTTCAATGAGAACGGTGATGCGGATGGGTTCGCGACCTGGTTGACCTGGGAGCAGGTGCAACTTCGGGAACTGACGGCCCAGCTGGTCTATGACGAGTGTATCTACGTGGTGACACGTGGTGGAGACGGTTGTGAAGAACCGGGTGTTCGTTTGAACTATAGCGGCAAGGGCGACATCAACTGGCTTCTGGGCGATGGAAGTACAACTGTGATTCCGCTTCCTGCGGCGGGTTGGTTGCTGATTGCCGGGCTTGGTGGATTGGCGACATTGCGTCGTCGCTCCTGATCTGAGCGGTCTTTACAAAGATTTAAGCGGTGCGAGGGGTCCTCGCGCCGCTTTTTTCTTGCCTCCGGCGGGATTTTTTGGACCCAAAGAGAGACTTGGTTTTTGGAGAGATACATATGGCGCGGCTGTTGACGGAATTTGGGATGGGAAGTTCGCTTCGCCGTCAGGACTACACCGAGGCGGCGGTCCGTGCTGTGCGGGATGCGCTTTGGCACAATTCTATCAATCTGGCGGAGTTGTTTGGCCGCGAGAAGGGCGAGATGCAGATCCTTGTCGAGGTTGGTGTGCAGGAACCGAGCGAGGTCGATGCTGCTCGGGTCGCGGAGATATTTCCCTATGGAGAGGTTGAGGTTGTGCTTCACAAAGGCGGCCTGGATGTGCCTCGCGGTGACGGTGGCAAGCCGACGGTGATTGCGAATGTGGCGATCTCGGTGGCGCTCGACCTGGAGGGCGCGGCGTGAGTGAGCAGCGGTTTATCATCGAGATGGGAATGGGCAACGATCAGTACGGTGAGGATTACAACAAGGCCGCCGCGCGCGCGATTGAGGATGCGATTCGTCATTCAGCGATCCCGATGTTTGAGGTAACGGGGATTCCTCATGAGGACATGCGTGTTCAGGTGACGGTTGGGGTTGCGCGGCCTGAGGCTGTGGATTGCGCTGCTTTGGCCGGGAAGTTGCCGCGGGGGCGGGCGGCAGTTCGTGCTGTTGAGGGTGGTTTGAACGTGGTCAATCCTGATACAGGGCGGACTCTGGTTGTGGCGACAGCGGCGGTTGAAGCGTTCTTGCCGAAGCAGGGGTGATCGGCGGTCTGTGACTCATCCGCCGCGCTGTTTGGCTGATTTCTGCTGATCTATGAATTGTTTCTTGGCAGGAAACAGGTTCGTTCATAGTTTCGTCATCAGAACGTGGGACAAACCTGCGTCGAGGCAGACGAGCAGTATTATGACACAAGTTTTGAAAATGGCCCTTAAGGGGCCGTCCCATCGTCGGCACGCGCTGACGATCTGGAAGCGTTGGTGGCGCCGAGCCGTCTGAGGATGGCGCGCGCTGTTAACAAACCTTCAGGCCTGCAAGGCAGGCTTGCGTCGCGGTTTGGACGTCGATCCAACGTGCGGGAAACCGTGCGTGGGGCGAGGTCTCAGACCCGTTCGTTAAGCGGCATTGTCGGGTTGCTGGAAGAGACTTTGGCCGAGCGGCCGGAGCAGAAGCCGAAGCTGTTCCGCAGACGCTAGACCGCCTTTTTGAGGTGGTTGAGGCGTCTGGGGAATTGACAGGTTTCAATTGACGACCCACCCTTACGAGGGGAGGGCGTTTTATGCCGGAAGTATTATCAGACGATCAGATCGCGTCGTATCGTGAGAATGGCTATGTGGTTCTAGAGCGCCATTTGCCCGATGACGTTTTGCAGGACATTCGCCGCGAGATTTCGCGGTTTGAAGATGAGGCGCGCGGGATGACGGCATCGAATGATCGCCTTGATCTTGAAGACAGTCATACATTGGAAACGCCGCGTCTGAGGCGGATCAAGCTGCCGCACATGATCAGTGACGTAATGCGTAAGCTTATGTTTTCGGATCATATTCTGGCGCCCGCTCGGGACTTGATAGGGCCGGACCTGCGACTGCACACAAGCAAGCTGAACATGAAATCCGCTGGCTACGGTGCGGCTGTGGAATGGCATCAGGATTATGCGTTTTATCCTCATACCAATGACGACATTCTGGCGATTGGCGTGATTATTGATGACATGGCGAGCGAAAACGGGCCGCTCATGGTCTATCCC
>JABDPD010000372.1 GCA_013042895.1 Boseongicola sp.
GGGATGGGTTGTCCCAAACAGGGGACCCCTTTGGGACAATCTTCGATCTCCTAATCCCGAGCGCGCATGCGCAGTCAGTTAGTGGTCGGGCGGGGCTGCTGGGGCAATTGAGAGAGCTTGCGGCTAATTCCGCGGCGATGCTGGTTCGGGATCCCACTGACAAACTCACCGTACAGTACAATCCTGCTCAGCTCGGATTGATAGCCGCCCACCTAAACAAGGTTGCGCTTGCTCAGGGCGATAGTTTCTTGACCAGCCCCTACTTCGGCCCCGAAAGAGCAATGATGTTTCGAATGTTGGCTGGCCGCGGCGACCAGCATACCGCAGCGTTCTTTCATCATGAGATTGCTGAGGTTATTGCGACCACGAACCTCGGTGGTGATCGGTTGTCGCCGGGCCGCGCATTCCTTCAGACTCAAGCGCAAGCGCACTACGACGTTATTCGAGCGCAAGGGCATTCCACGCTGCCACGCCAAGGATTGTTCCTGCGATATCATCCAGCGGTGGTGCTTGCTTTCCCGGACTTCTTTAACTAGGAATTTCCAATGAAGCTAATCGAAGATTGGATAGCAGAAAAACTTGCGAAAGACTGGCTCAGAGTGTATCGCGAGGAAGCTGTTTCGCACGAGTGGCGACGAAATCTTGGAGCCAGAATGATGCGAGCCGGGTTGACGGTGTCGCTTTCACCAGCGGCGCAGTTTGAGATGAATGACGACGGCTCCTGTGCTTCAGAAAGGTACCTGCTCGCCGCTAGAAACGGCGTCGTCTCGGTGCTGATGAGTGCTTGCTATGCGCCGATCTTGAAAGTTAAAGTGGAATTGAAGGGGTTCGCAGTGTCTGACGCTCATTCTTCGTATGCGGCCTTCTTCAGTGCCGCGCAAGAAGCCACCAAGAAAGCCTTACAGTTGGCAGAGTCGCCTCCCGGGTAGACGAGCCGAGTCTAAAGAAATAGTCTCTCAATCGTGGCCGCACTTGCACAGAATGCGATCCCGCCTCGGCTCGAGATGCTCATCAGTTTTGTTGTCGCATGCCGCGCAACATGCGTTGCGAGCGTAAGCCGCCGACCTCCGACTTCGTGCAATTAAGTTTTGTCGTTGCTTATCTTGTTGGCCGCGTTGGCGGAACGGCACTTAAGTCGAAAAGGGGCCGAATTGCTTTGGTCTGGCCGCAACTTAAAAGTTGGTCACAACTTGCAGGTTGATCTTGATACGTATCGCTTCCGTCTCAGGACCAGGCGGCATGCAGGCGGCCTTTGTCATCCTGGTAATGCGGTGCCCAGCCTAGACCCACGAAGTGGATGTGCACTTCGGTGGTCTTGGGCTTGATCACGATTTCTTTGAGCTCCTCGTTTTGCGCATTAAAGCCTGATTCGAGCAGTTCGATTTCACGTTGCAACTGCTTTTCCAGCACCTGCATCTCTTCCTTGACCGCCGCCATGGTCTCGCGCGCCTGTTCCACATCCTGTGCCTCTTTGCGCATGCGACCGGCCGACTTCATTGCGGTGCCCACCTTGGATGCGGAACTGGTGGAAATCTTCTTGCGGCCCAGCACAGCGCCCAGGATGGCGGTACCAAATGAGATGGCGGTGTCGACCTTGCGTTGCTTGGACTGTGCCTGCTCACGCTCGATGCGCTGCTCCGCACGCATCAGGCGGTTCTCCAGGGTGCGGGTCTTGCTGGCATAGCGCTTGCGCAGTTTCTCGACCTGCACGTCGCGTTTTTCCGCGGCCACCTGCTGCAGCCGGGCACGAAACTCGCCTTCGGTCTCACCGAGTTCAGACGTAATCTTGAAGGTTTCGCTCTTGAACAGCGTGATCGTCTTGTTCGCACGTAGCCAGCGCTTCAACAGCTTTTCCCACTTGGTGTAATTCTTCGCCACGATGGCCGGCCCCGGGACCTCGGAGTACTCGGCTTCACCTGCAGGTTCGGTTTCCATGAGGTCGAAGTCGATGTCGAGTACTTCGCTGTCGTCCCAATCCAGCGGCACGGGACCGTCATCGACCTCGCACACCAGGCCGTAACGCTTCTCATCGTTGAGGTTGTAGCGCGCGCTGGAGTAAC
>JABDPD010000384.1 GCA_013042895.1 Boseongicola sp.
GACCTGTATAAAGCGGCGGCTCAACCCAACCTTCCCAGGACGGCCCCGAGGCCACCGCCTGATTACCCGGCGTCATCTCGGCCACTGACGCTACCCGCAAAAACGACCCAAACAAAAACGCCACGGTCAGACCCAGCAAGGCCACATACCGCAGTGCAAAGGGATCCCGCTGCGACAGCTTCAAATCAGGTTGCGGAGCCTTCGCCTCGCGCGCCTTCTCGGCCATGCGTTTTACATGCACCGACCACACTGCCTCAGACGCCGGATCCCCGGCCCCAACCGCCTGCGCATCGGATATTGCGGCAATCGGCCTCCCCGACAACGTCCGGTCCAACCGCTCCAAAGCCTCTTCCCGCGAAGGCCAGCGAAACGCCTGAATACCCCGCACAGCGGTCCAAAGCGCCGCAATGATCGAGGCAACCGCGAGACCCCAAACCGCCTCTAAAGGCAGCATATCCTGCAAACCCAACATGAGCGCCGCTAAAACTGAGATGAGAACCGTCCAAAGCGGCCAAAAGGCTCGCACACCCCGCTCTGCAACCATTCCGGTGAGAGTCAGCCGTGTAGGCCACACCAATCGGGCAGCCGCTTCTGGTGGAAGATCAGCAGGTTCTGTCATTCAACCAACATGCCGGGCCGGGTTCGAGTTATGCCGAGCCCTCAAGCCATGAAGGAATGGTATCTCGATTTATGATCTCGTCAAAGGTCGGGCGCTCCCGAATGACGGCAAATTGATGCTCATGCACCAAAACCTCAGGAATCAAAGGACGCGTGTTGTATTCAGATGCCATAACTGCGCCATAAGCCCCCGCTGAGCGGAATGCGACAAGCTCACCAGCCTCAACGGGCGGCATGGGTCGCTGCTTGGTAAATGTATCGCCCGACTCGCAAACCGGCCCGACGACGTCATATGGGTGCTGCTCGGCCCCCGCATCCGCTTCCACCACTGGCAGGATATCGTGATGCGCCCCGTACATCGCAGGTCGGATCAAATCGTTCATCGCGGCGTCAAGGATAAGGAAATCACGCCCTTCGCCCGATTTCACATAGATAACTTCGCTGACCAAAATCCCGGCATTCCCCGCAATCAAGCGCCCCGGCTCAATCTCAACTTCACAGCCCAAATGCCCCAGCGTCCGCTTCACCAAGGCCCCGTACTCCACAGGCAAGGGCGGCGCGGTGTTGGAGCGCTCATAAGGGATACCAAGCCCGCCCCCAAGATCGAGCCGCCGGATCTGATGTCCATCCGTGCGAAGTGTCTCAGTAAGCTCGGCCACCTTCAGATACGCCTGCTCATAGGGCTCCAGCGAGGTCAGTTGACTGCCGATATGCACGTCGATCCCAATGACCTCCAACCCGGGCAGACTGGCCGCCAAGGAGTATACGTCCCGCGAGCGCGCAATCGGAATACCGAATTTGTTTTCAGCCTTTCCGGTCGCAATCTTCTCGTGTGTCTTGGCATCAACATCCGGGTTCACGCGCACCGTAATTGGCGCGACAACACCGAGGCCAGTCGCAACCTCAGACAGAACCAACATCTCCGGCTCGCTTTCGACATTGAATTGACGAATACCGCCCTCCAGGGCGAGCTTCATTTCCTCGCGGGTCTTACCAACGCCCGAGAATACAATCTTGTCGCCCGAAAAACCCGCGGCCTTCGCGCGCAGATACTCACCACCCGACACCACATCGACACCCGCTCCAAGCGAGGCGAGCAGCTTTAGAACCGCCTGATTGGAATTCGCTTTCATTGCATAGCAAACCAAATGATCCAGCCCGTCCAGGGCGTCATCAAACAGCCGGAAATGCCGCGTCAGCGTCGCCGACGAGTAGACATAAAACGGCGTCCCAACAGCCTCAGCGATCTCCGGGATCGCCACGTCCTCGGCATGCAAAACGCCGTCTTTATAGAGAAAATGGTCCATGATGCGCGACATAGCAGAGTTCCGGCCTCACGCAAGGCTCTCAAATCAACAGCGACGCCGCCCCTTCATGGCGCAACAGCGCAACCTTGGTCTCGACACCACCCTTCGCGGAAAACCCGCCAAGGTTTCCAGTTCCAGTCACACGATGACATGGAATGATGATCGCTATGGGATTGGCACCACAGGCCTGCCCCGCCCCCTGCGCCGACATTCCCGTAGCCTTCGCAATCTCGCCATAGGTCAAGGTCTCCCCAAACGGGATCGCAATCAACGCATCCAAAAACGCCATTTGCCGCTCGGAAACTCTAGGCGCCAAAGGCAGATCAAACTCTTTCAGCTCGTGCACGAAATACGCTTCCAGCTGCCGATGTGCCTCAACAAGCAAGGGCGTTTCGTCCACACCGTCCCCGCCCCACTCAAGCGCCACAACCGCCCCGTCCACTTCAACAAGCGTGATCGGCCCGAGCGGACTGTCTTTGGTCAAACGAAACATGGACCAACCCTACCGCGCAACACGCCCCACACAACCCGGATCCTGCCCCTTCTTCTTGGCAGAAATACTCTGGGGGTCCGGGGGCAAAGCCCCCGGCAAGTCGACACGCGTTAGCGTGGCGAAATCAGTCCAATGCCGCGTTACACCGCCCACAAGTGCCCGCATGCGCATGTGCACCCACATCCGGCAAGATCTTCCAGCACCGCTGGCACTTGTCACCGTCCGCCGTCTCAAAGACCACCCCAACACCCTCAATCTCGGGCATTCGGAACGCTTCCGCAGGGGCCGGATCAGACGTCAGCGAAATCGCCGAAGTGATGCAGATATCGTCAAAGGTGACGGTCTTCAGCGCCGCCAAAACCTCGGCATCTTCCACATGTACAACCGGAGCCGCCTCCAAAGACGCCCCGATCACCTTGTCGCGGCGCTGAACCTCCAACGCCGCCGTCACAACACGACGGACCTTCCGGATACCAGCCCACTTTTCCGCCAATTCCGTGTCCAACCAAGCCTCAGGTGTCTCAGGAATATCCTCCAAATGGACAGAGCCTTCACCACCCGTGCGTTCAAGCCAGACC
>JABDPD010000386.1 GCA_013042895.1 Boseongicola sp.
GGTCTGGACCGCGCAACATCTCGACGGCCATGATGTATGCTTTTGGAAACAGGCCGGATTTTGCCGCCTGGGACGAGCCGTTTTATGCGGCATACCTTGCGGCGACCGACGTTGAGCACCCGATGCGCGATGTCATCCTGGCCGCGCATGAAACCGATCCCGCAGAGGTTGCCGCGCGTTGCAGGGGGCCGATCCCGGACGCGAAAGAGCATATCTACTTGAAACTTATGCCGTTTCACATGGTTGACGGCTTTCCTCTCGATTGGGCTGATGACTGCGTCAACGTTCATCTCATCCGTCATCCGGCGCGGGTGGTTGCAAGCTATGCGGCCAAGCGTGAGAATCCGAGCCTGCGCGACATCGGCTATTCTGAGCACGTCGCGCTTTTCCAACGGCTTCCCGGACCAATTCTGGACAGCGAGGACATACGCAATGACCCCGAGCGAATGCTGAGAAAACTTTGCGGAATCATTGGATTGGAGTTTGATCAGCGAATGCTGAACTGGCCCGAAGGCCCAAAGCCACTTGACGGCGCGTGGGCTCCTCATTGGTATGGTGCCGTCCACAGATCCACCGGATTTGCGGGACCCGAAGGGCCTTTGCCCGACTTGTCGGGTGAGCTGGGCGAACTGGTGGAGAAAGCGTTGCCACACTACGAGGCGTTGGCGGAACAGCGCCTTGGTTAACGCAGTGTAGCCGCACCGACCTCATCATTGGGCCCAAACGCACCACAGATGACCTAACTAACTGAAAAACAACAAATTGCGACGTCGGTATTGCGTCGGTATAACGTCGGTATTGCGTCGGTACGACAGGGGCAAACCGAACGATGACCGAGGTCGCCGAGTCAGGCGTAAAGAAAAGTCTGTTTGGTTTGGGGTCAGAGGACGTAGCGGCTCATGTCCGAGCCTTTGGCCAGCTCGCCGAGGTTCTCTTCAACGAATGCCGCATCAACCACGACCTTCTCGCCCGGCCGATCGGGAGCGTTGAAACTGAGATCCTCAAACACCCGCTCGATCACCGTGTAGAGACGGCGCGCGCCGATGTTCTCGATAGATTGGTTTACCTCGGCGGCGATCTTGGCCAATGCCGCAATCCCGTCATCAGAGAACTCGACATGCACTTCCTCCGTCTCCATGAGAGCAGAGTACTGGAGGGTCAGCGCGTTGTCGGTTTCCGTCAAAATGCGCACGAAATCTTCCTCAGTGAGCGCCCTGAGGTTCACACGGATGGGCAGGCGGCCCTGCAATTCGGGCAGAAGATCGGATGGCTTGGCGATATGGAAGGCGCCCGAGGCGATGAACAACACATGGTCGGTCTTTACGGGGCCGTACTTGGTCGAGACGGTCGTGCCCTCGATCAACGGCAGCAAATCACGCTGTACGCCTTCTCGCGAGACATCGGCACCCCGGGTTTCCGACCGGGCGGTGACTTTGTCAATCTCGTCAAGAAAGACGATTCCGTTCTGCTCGACTGCTTCCAAGGCGGCTTTCTTGACCGCGTCGTCGTCGAGCAACTTGTCGGCCTCCTCTTGAATCAAAAGGTCGTAACTCTGCGAGACCGTCACGCGCTTCTTGACGGTGCGGCCGGTGAATCCCTTGCCGAAGATCGAGCCCAAATCAAATCCCATCCCGCCCTGCCCCGGCGGCATCCCCGGCATTTCCATTCCTTGGAAGGGATTTGACTGGTCGCGCAGCTCAAGCTCGATCAACGTGTCGTCCAGTTCACCGGACTTGAGCTTCTTGCGAAACATCTCAAGCGTCTGTTCCCGGGCATTCTCGCCGGCGATGGCGGCAAGAACGCGATCCTCGGCGGCCTTGTGAGCGTTTGCCTTGACGTCTTCGCGCATCAATTCGCGCGTCATTGTGATTGATGCCTCGACAAGATCGCGGATGATCTGTTCCACATCTCGACCGACGTAGCCGACTTCGGTGAATTTTGTCGCCTCGACCTTGAGGAATGGTGCGCGCGCCAGTTTTGCCAGACGACGCGAGATCTCGGTCTTGCCGACCCCGGTCGGGCCGATCATCAGGATATTCTTCGGATAAACCTCGTCCCGCAGGTCATCGGCCAATTGCTTGCGTCGCCAGCGATTGCGGAGCGCAACGGCGACGGCACGTTTGGCATCCTTCTGGCCGATGATGAAGCGGTCAAGCTCGGAGACGATTTCGCGGGGAGTTAGGTCGGTCATTGAATATCCTCAGGCTGAGGGTGGAAGCCGGTCGAGCGGCAATACGGGGCCGAAGAGCCGCAAGAGACGTGCGCGCAGGCGTTCCCATGCAGCACCCAGGATGACGAGGACAAACCCCAGGATCAGCACGCCATATCCGCCACCCGCGCCACCGAACAC
>JABDPD010000387.1 GCA_013042895.1 Boseongicola sp.
GCCGCGTATCAGTCGTTGGCCGATGCCACGGATGCTCCAATCCACCTTGGGATTACCGAGGCGGGTGGTTTGGTTTCGGGAACGATTAAGTCTGCGATTGGGCTTGGGAACCTTTTGTGGATGGGGATCGGTGACACGATCCGTGTGAGTCTCTCGGCAGATCCCGTTGAGGAAGTGAAAGTCGGCTACGAGATTTTGAAGTCGCTTGGCTTGCGCCATCGTGGTGTGAACATCATCTCTTGTCCGTCATGCGCGCGGCAGGGATTTGATGTGATCAAGACCGTAGAGACACTCGAAAAACGGCTTGAGCACATCAAGACCCCGATGAGCCTTTCCATTATCGGCTGCGTTGTAAACGGACCCGGAGAAGCGTTGATGACGGATGTCGGTTTTACCGGCGGCGGCGCTGGTTCCGGAATGGTTTATCTTGCAGGTAAGCAGAGCCATAAACTGTCCAACGAAGAGATGATTGAGCACATCGTTGAGCAGGTCGAAAAGAAATCCGCCGAGCTAGACGCTGCTTCCGCAGTTGAGGCGGCCGAATAACCTCAACCCTCCTTTTGGCGTTCAGCGGCAACGACTTGGCGCATCTGGTCAAGCTCAAGGAAGCCGCGCACAAAGCTGTCACCTATGACGAAGCTCGGTGTACCTTGAATTTGAAGCCGAGCTCCAAGATCGCGGTTAGCTGTGATGATGCGGCTGATTTCCTCGCTCTCCATCTCAGCGAGGATGTCGTCGTGATCCAGTCCGTTGTCCTCCGAAAGTCGCGCCAGAGTTTGCGGCGTTAGGCTTCCACGGAGGAGCATCATATCGTCATGGGCGGTCTTATAGGGCTCATCTCCGTGAAGAGATTTGACGGCGAGCGCATACCGTGATCCAAGAACCGAGGCGTCTCCGAGGATCGGAAACTCTTTGACAACGAAGCGAATATTGCCGTCGCTTGCGATTAATTCTTCTACAGCAGGAAAAGCGCGTTTGCAGAAACCGCACTGGTAGTCGAGGAACTCGACAACGGTGATATCGCCGTCCGGGTTGCCGCCGACATAGCTCACACCATCGTCGAAAATTTCGTCCCGGTATTGCTCAAGCATGGCGACTTCGGCCTCGGCGGCCTCGGCCACGCGACGTTCTTCCAAGATAGCGATAGCTTCCATCAATACGCCCGGATTATCGAGAAGATACTCGCGGACTTCGGCACGAAAAGCTTCGCGTTCACTGTCCGTCATGGCGTTGATATCCGTCGCGGCGGCGGGCAGGGCGGTGGCAAGGCAAACTGCGCTTGTCATCAGGAATGAGCGAAACATCGGAACTCCTTGAAAAACTGTTTCGCCACAAGACCATGTGCGGGCAGGCGGTGGCAAGGACCTCACTAAGATTTGTATGGACGTCGGGCATTGACGTCACGGTGGGGAGGCGGCAGTCACGGGGGTGAGTTTTAACGGCGAAAGGGGGCGTGATGCGCCTGTCAGGTCGATCAATTGTTGATCCGTTTATCGTCATGGATGTTATGGAGGCCGCCGCGCAAGCCGAAGCTGCCGGTCGGCACGTTATCCATATGGAAGTTGGCCAACCCGGAACGGCGGCACCGGCGAAGGCGCGCGCTGCTCTCGCCTCGGCGATGGAGGAAGGAGCGTTGGGCTATACAGTAGCGCTGGGGTTGCCGGACCTACGTGCGCGGATTGCGCAGCTCTATGGCGAGCGACACGGGGTCGATCTTGATCCTTCGCGCGTAATCGTCACTTCGGGGTCATCGGCGGGGTTTTTGCTTGCGTTTACGGCTTTGTTCGATGCGGGCGACCGCGTAGCGCTTGGGGCGCCGGGCTATCCTTCCTATCGCCAGATTCTGCGGGCGCTTAGCCTTCGGCCTGTCGATATACAGACGAGGATTGAGGATCGTTATCAACCGGTTGCCGCGGATCTGCCGGTGGATATTGAGGGGCTGATTGTGGCTTCGCCGGCTAATCCGTCGGGAACGATGTTGGATCGCGGAGCGTTGGCAGCTTTGATTGAGGCCTGCAAGGCGCGCGATGCTGCGTTTGTTTCGGATGAGATATACCATGGGATCGAGTACGAACAGAAAGCTGTTTCAGCGCTTGAGATCACGGATGAATCTTATGTGATAAACTCGTTTTCCAAGTATTATTCGATGACCGGGTGGCGCGTTGGGTGGATGGTGGTGCCTGAGGATCATGTTCGTACTGTGGAACGGCTGGCTCAGAACATGTTCATCTGCCCGCCACATGCGTCTCAAATCGCGGCTCTGGCGGCGATGGAATGCGAAGATGAATTGCAGTCCAACCTAAAAGTCTATGCGGCCAATCGAGCGTTGATGCTGGACGGATTGCCCCGTGCCGGGTTTGATCGGATCGCGCCGCCGGACGGGGCGTTCTATGTCTATGCAGATGTCAGTGGGATCACCGATGATGCCCATGCTTTGGCGCGCGATATTCTAGACAGAGCTGGGGTTTCGGTGACGCCGGGGCTCGATTTTGACAAAGCGCGGGGCAGTGGGACACTGCGGTTTTCTTATGCGCGTTCGACTGCAGATATCGAAGAAGGTCTTTTACGTCTTGAAAAGTATATGCGCGCAGCCGGGCACATCGCCTGAAAAGTCATTGGTGGATTATCATTGATGGTCTAGGCTGAGATCACCGCAGAAGAAACTCGAACAGATCGAGACAATGAGCAGGCAGTTTACTTTCATTGATGCCGTTAGCGCATTGATTTTCATGTGCTTTGCACATGTTTCATGGGCTGAAACGCCCGGCGCAGCTTTCGCGCGACTGGTTGGTGATGGTGCAGCGATTGCTGATGCGGGGGGGCGCGTTGAAATGACCGTGCCGATGTCGCAACCTGTGCCTTGGCGGGTGCATACGCTAGATAATCCACCGCGATTGGTCGTCGATTTTGCCGAACTGCTTTGGGACGCCGAGCCGGTTTTACAGTCCGATAGTATCATTGCGGTGAATGTCGGACCATTTCGGCCCGGATGGTCGCGCGCGGTGGTGATGCTGAGAGAACCGCTCATGGTCGATGCGGCTGAGATGAGTGTGCAAAGTGATGGATCAGCTCTCTTAACGATGGAATTAATCCCGACAACTGCGGAAGCCTTCCGCGAGAGTGCAGGAGATTCCGCGTCAGGAGAGGCGACGGCAATGGCTTATACTCCGCCTGAGCCGGGGCTTTTGCGTGTTGCATTGGATCCGGGACATGGTGGGATTGATCCCGGTGCCGAGGACGGGGAATTGCGCGAAGCAGACTTGATGCTGGCGTTTGCACGCGAGTTGAAAGAAGCACTTTTGCGCACCGGGCGGTTCGATGTGGTGATGACGCGCAACAGCGATGATTTTGTGCCTCTTCAAGAGCGGATGACCCTAGCCAGGACGGCACGGGCGGATGTGTTTTTGTCGCTTCATGCGGACTCACTGGACGAAAACGCAGGCGTGGCTTCGGGCATGACAGTTTACACATTGGCCGAGGATGCGACTGACGCGGCGGCAGAGCGACTTGCGGAGCGTCACGCGCAAAACGACATTCTTGCGGGTGTCGATCTGGCGGGGATTGAGGACGAAATCTCAATTGTTCTAATGGGCCTTTCCCGTCGGGAAACGGAGCCGAGATCCGAAGCCTTGGCGAAGACACTTGTTTCCGGGTTTCGCAGTTACGAATTGTCTGTGAACTCAAACCCTTATCGGCAAGGGGGATTCACCGTCCTAAAAGCCGCGGAAGTGCCGTCTGTGTTGATTGAGCTTGGGTTTCTGTCGAATGAACAGGATCGTACCTTGCTATTGTCCGAAGAATGGAGCGTTCGTGCGGCACAAGCGGTTCGCGACGGGCTGCTGCAATGGGCGGACGAAGAT
>JABDPD010000389.1 GCA_013042895.1 Boseongicola sp.
CGACCGTCCAATCCGTCGTGATCCCGGCGCGGCTCTCGCGCCATTTGGCCTGAAACCCGAAGACATAACCCAAATGGTCGTCACACACTTGCATTACGATCACGCGGGAGGCCTGAACCTTTTCCCCAACGCCCACCTACATCTGCAGGCAGCGGAAATGGCCTACGCCACCGGCCCCTGTATGTGTCATGACACACTGAAAATGCCCTTCACTGCCGGCCACATCTGCGAAGCAATTACGCGGCTCTATTCAGGCAAGGTCACCTTCCACGACGGCGATGGCTTGATCGCAGAGGGCGTCACAGTTCACAAAATCGGCGGCCACAGCCGAGGCCTTCAATGCGTGCGCGTCAAAACGCGGGCAGGGTGGCTTGTCCTCGCCTCCGACGCCTCGCATTTCTACGAAAACCTCTGGGCACAAAAGCCCTTTCCCATCGTAGTCGATCTCGAAGACATGCTGGTCGGCTTCGCGACCCTCCAAGCGCTCGCTTCATCGCCCAATCTGATTGTCCCCGGCCATGACCCGCTGGTGCGTAGCTATTTCCCAAGTGAACTGGACGACTTCATTCACCGACTAGACGTCGGACCACTAAAAGACGTAGCGACATAAAAAAGGGCGGCGCAATGAGCGCCGCCCTTCAATCTTCGAACGCGAGTGAAGACTACTCCTCACCGCCCTCTGCCGCTGCTTCTTCGTCGCCAGCTGTCGGAACTTCATCCGCATCAACCGCATCCTCGTCTTCATCATCGGAAGCCGATGCTAGACCCGAAGGCGCTTGAATGTTGGCAATAACAAAGTCACGGTCGATCGTTGGCTTGGCGCCACTTGGCAGATCAACCATTGAGATCGTTGCAGTGTCGCCGATCTCCATGCCTGCAATCGAAACAATGACCTTCTCAGGAATATCGCCTGCGGTAACAACCAGCTCGACTTCGGGACGAACCATCGTCAACACGCCACCCTGAGTGATACCTGGGCAGTCGTCTTCGCCCACGATCTCGACAGGAATATAAAGCGCGATCTTTGATGTACGCTTCAGACGCATCAGATCGAGGTGTGTCGGAAGGTCCTTCACAACATCGCGTTGTACGTTTCGGCAGATAACACGTACGTCGTCGTGGCCGTCAACCTTCAGGTTATAAAGCGTCGCCAAAAAGCGTCCGGCTTTCAGCTTCTTAAACAGTACGTTGTAAGGGATGTTGATCGCTACAGGGTCTTCGCCGCCGCCGTATACGATGCCAGGTACGAGCCCATCTCTACGAGCTTGACGAGCGGCCCCCTTGCCTGTCCCCGTCCGTACCGTGGCGTTAAGATCAGGAATCTCACCAGCCATTGGTCTCTCCAAATTTTCTACATTGCGAGCGGCCTCCAAGGGTGTCCGCTCATGAAGCGCTGGCTATAGCGAGCGATTCTTGTTTTGGAAAGCGGAATCTCTGGAATCCTTGTACGAAGGCGGGTTCTCTGAGCTTAATGGCCGCACATCTACGGTGGAGGTCCAGAATGAGCGAACCCGAGCGCGGATATGACAGAATGCGGGCCGGTCTCTACTATTCGGTTCCCGATGCCGAACTTGAAGAAATGCAAGCCGCTGCAACCGAGAATTGCCGCTTGCTGAACGCCACCGGCCATACGGATGTGGGCAGGCGAAACGAGATCCTGAAAGGCTTTCTCAAATCCTATGACGGGGTCAACATGATCCCGCGCATCACCATTGAATATGGTCGAAACCTGTCCATCGGACGTCACGTCTTCATCAACAGCAATTGCACAATTCTGGATGGCGCACCCGTCAGAATCGGAGTTTGCGTCGCTATCTGCCCCAATGTGATGCTGCTGACGGCGGGTCACTCGATCGTGCCCGAAGAACGCTATATGGTCGATCCGGTAACCGGTGATTTCAGCCACGCGTTTTCGATCAATAAACCGATCACCATCGAAGACCATTGCTGGCTCGGCGCAGGAACAATTGTCCTTGGCGGTGTCGCAATAGGGGCAGGCACGACAGTCGCCGCCGGAAGCGTCGTCACACGTTCCCTCCCGCCACGCGTTCTGGCTGGCGGTTCACCCGCCCGTGTGATCCGTGAAATTCCAGAACGAGCGTCGCTCAGGCCGGGTCAAACACCGTAAAATTCGGCTCAATCTCACCATAGGCGCAATTCGCATCCAACAAGGCGGCATGTGTCGCCCCCGGATGGCGTTTCGACAACAGGTCGAGGTCGACGTAATTCGCGACCAACTGGTCAATCACAGGTTCGTCGGAGTCGCTCAAATCCCATGTGACATACCCGCAAACCAAACCGCGATTTCGATCATAGGTTCCCATGAAATCAACAGCGCCAAGTAGCCGGTCCACCGGATACCAGTTGACCCGATATCCCGTAAGGTGTGCAACAGGTCCATATTTGGTTGGAAACGCCGCGCTGACATCGGCGCCTGGCGTAACTCTTGCCGGGATCGCAACACCGTCAATGCGCAATTCAACTCCGTTGGATCCTGGCGCCGCTTCGACGCTTTCAAAAAGCGCGGTTGTCGCGGCGACCAAAGCTTCGGTCTCCTCTGCGAATTCGACGTCGTCTTGACCGGCGCACGCGGATACCGCCCCAGCGACCAATGCCACTAGAGGAAAGAGAACAAACCTGTTCAAACGCAAATGAAACCCAAAAATCGTCATGTCGCTAAAATACGGCTCTGGATGAATTGCGGCAAGAAGGTGTCGACAAATCGACGTATTTTAGGTCGAAGTCGTGGTTTTCAGGAAAAAATTGGCGACAATTCCACTGAATTCAGTGTGTTGTCCTCCAATTGAATGCCAAAGGTACTATTCCCAGTCCCCCGAGAACCCTTTCGGCACCAGCACAATATCACGATCTACGTCCTGAATATCGCGCTTACCGCACAGCGCCATAGAGACATCCATCTCTTTATGAATGACCTCTAGCGCCTGCGTCACGCCCTTCTCTCCAGCCGCGCCGAGCCCATAAACCCAAGCCCGTCCAATCATCACGCCCTTGGCCCCCATCGCGATCGCCTTCAGTACGTCCTGACCGCTGCGAATACCGCTATCGAGCCAAACTTCTGTCTTGTCCCCCACCTCTTTCACAATCTCCTCGAGCATCCGGATCGAACTCAACGCCCCATCTAGTTGTCGACCGCCATGGTTAGACACAACAATCGCATCTGCTCCAACTTCAACTGCCTTTTTGGCATCCTCGACGTCCAAAATGCCCTTCAGGATAACCTTACCACCCCACATATCCATAAGGGTCTTTATGCGTTTCCAATCGAGCGATGGATCAAACGCCTCCGCCGTCCAGGACGACAACGAAGACGGGTCAGAAACCCCCTTCGCGTGCCCCACGATGTTCCCAAAGAACCGCCGCTTGGTCTGCAACATCTCCAGCCCCCATGTGACCTTCGTCATCATGTTCGCCACCGACTTCACAGTCAGTTTCGGCGGTGCCGACAATCCGTTCTTCAGGTCCTTGTGCCGCTGGCCAAGAACCTGCAAATCCACCGTGATCACCATGGCCGAAACGTTCGCCGCCCGTGCGCGCTCAAAGAGACGCCCCATGAATTCGTCGTCTTTCAGTGTGTAAACCTGAAACCAAAATGGCTTCGTCGTATGCGCTGCCACATCCTCAATCGAACAGATTGACATCGTCGACAAACAAAACGGCACCCCGAACTTCTCTGCTGCTTTCGCCGCCTTGATCTCACCATCCGCACTCTGCATGCCCGTCAGACCAACCGGCGCCAGAGCTACTGGCATCGACACATCCTCGCCCATCATCTGGCTCTTGGTAGAACGATTATCCATGTCCTTCGCAATCCGCTGCCGCAGGCGAATTTTGTCAAAATCGCTCGTGTTCTCCCGAAATGTCTGCTCAGTCCAACTTCCGCTTTCGGCGTAGTCGTAAAACATCTTCGGCACGCGCCGTTTATAGATGCGTTTTAAGTCGGCGATCTCGGTGATTACGGGCATGAAGTATTCCAACTGTTCTGTGGTCACTTTCGTTTACCAATAAACGCGACGCCTGTCTTGCGGCAAAACGCAACTTCAAGATCTGGCTTGAAAGTAATGCGATATCGGACTAAATAGTTCGATATCGTATTACTTTCAAGTCAGATCTCGAAGTTGCGTTTTGCCGCAAGACAGGCGTCATGTTTATTGGTAAACGAAAGTGACCACAGAACAGTTGGAATACTTCATGCCCGTAATCACCGAGATCGCCGACTTAAAACACATCTATAAACGGCGCGTGCCGAAGATGTTTTA
>JABDPD010000391.1 GCA_013042895.1 Boseongicola sp.
GTGAGATTGTGGCCTCGCTGGCTTTGGGGGAGGCGGCGTTTTTGGGTGTGGCTTTGCCTCAATGCGAGGCGGCAACGCTTTATGCGCGGATCGGTGACATTCCAATTGGTGTTTTCCTTTTGGTAACGCTCAGCGCGCTAACTGTCGCGGCGCGGCGCAACGGGATTGCCAAGGCGTCTTGAACACTTTAACGCGGGTGCACTGTCACAACGGCTTCCTGACGTGACGGGTTGAATTAATTAACGGAGCACGATCCATGAACCGCCAGAACTATATTTTCACTTCTGAGAGCGTCTCAGAGGGCCACCCCGATAAAGTCTGTGATCGCATCTCGGACGCGGTTTTGGATGCTTTTTTGAGCGAAGAACCGGAGGCAAGGGTGGCCGCCGAGACTTTTGCCACGACGAACCGTGTTGTGATCGGGGGTGAGGTCGGGCTCTCGGATGCTGGGCGGTTGGACGATTATCTGGGGCGTATCGAGGCGATCACGCGGGCCTGCATCAAAGACATCGGTTATGAGCAGGATGAGTTTCATCATGCGACGTGTGAGGTGACGAACCTTTTGCACCGACAGTCGGCGCATATTGCTCAGGGCGTGGATGCCTCTGGCAATAAGGATGAAGGCGCAGGGGATCAGGGGATCATGTTCGGCTATGCCGTGGGTGAAACGCCTGAACTGATGCCAGCGCCTATTCATTATGCCCATGCAATTCTGAAGCGTCTTGCTGAAGCGCGGAAATCCGGTGCGGAACCGACGCTGCGGCCCGATGCGAAGAGCCAGTTGTCGCTGCGCTATGAGAATGGCAAGCCGGTTGAGGTGACCTCGATCGTCTTGTCGACACAACACGCCTATGAGAACCAGACGAGCGACGATATTCGCGCAATTGTTGAGCCTTATATTCGCGAGGTTTTGCCGGATGGCTGGGTAACGGAGGCGACCGAGTGGTGGGTCAATCCGACCGGGGTTTTTGTCATTGGTGGACCGGATGGTGATGCGGGTCTGACGGGGCGCAAGATCATTGTCGATACTTATGGGGGTGCCGCTCCTCACGGGGGCGGGGCGTTCTCGGGCAAAGACCCAACGAAGGTGGACCGCTCGGCGGCTTATGCGGCGCGGTATCTGGCAAAGAATGTTGTAGCGGCGGGGATGGCTGAGAAGTGTCTGATCCAGCTGTCCTATGCAATTGGGGTGTCCAAGCCCTTGTCGGTTTATGCCGACACCTTCGGGACAGGCGAGGTTGCGCCTGAGTTGATCGAGAAGGCTGTGCGCGCGACGATGGATTTGAGCCCGCGCGGTATTCGTGAGCATCTGGAGTTGAACAAGCCGATCTACCAGCGGACGGCGGCTTACGGGCACTTCGGGCGTGCGCCGGACGCAGATGGCGGGTTTTCCTGGGAGAAGACTGATCTGGTAGAGGCGCTGAAGCGCGCGGTCTGAAGCCCGCGCTGCGCTTGACGCGCCGCTGCAGGTGGGGGACGCTGTCCCCCAAACCCCCCTGGGATTTTTCCTAACAGAAGAAGGGCTTTGGGTATGCGCTTTACGGTGGCAATCGATGGTCCTGCTGCTGCTGGAAAAGGCACGATTTCTCGTGGCCTTGCCAAGCGGTTTGGGTTCGCGCATCTCGACACCGGTTTATTGTACCGCGCGACGGGACGAAAAGTTCTGGAAACGGGGCTGGGCCCAGAGGCGGCGGCTCTGGCTGTGGGGCCTGACGATTTAGCGCGGGTTGGATTGCGCACGCAGGCTGTGGCGGAGCTGGCGTCCCAAGTGGCGGCGATACCTGAGGTCCGAGCGGCTTTGGTTGCGTTTCAGCGCGATTTCGCGCGCCGGGACGGGGGGGCGGTATTGGATGGGCGCGATATTGGGACTGTGATTTGCCCTGAGGCTGAGGCGAAGCTCTTTGTGACAGCGAGTGCCGAGGTGCGCGCGCAGCGGCGGTATGACGAACTGCGTTTGAGCGGGCAGGCCGCGGACTTTGCGGGCGTTCTGGATGAGGTTTTGAAGCGCGATGCGCGTGATACGGGGCGCGCCGATGCGCCGATGAGGGCCGCCGAAGATGCTGTTTTGGTCGATACGTCCGAGATGGATATTGACGCCGCCCTTAAGGCGGCCATTTCGGTCGTGAAGAATAGGCTGGAAGGACACAGTGCATGAAGACGACGACGCTTGGGGAGAATGGACCGGAGATCACACAATTTGGTTTAGGCGCGATGTCGTTTGCAGGTGCTTACGGTGGGACCACTCAGGCAAAGTCGAACGAGGTGTTGGATGCGTGCTTTGACGCGGGTGTGACGCATCTGGATACGGCGAATATCTACGGCGAAGGGCGCTCGGAGGAGATTTGCGGGGCGTGGCTGAAAGCGCGGC
>JABDPD010000392.1 GCA_013042895.1 Boseongicola sp.
GTGTAGGGGTGATCCCAGATGGATTTGAGTGTGGACATGGTGGTCTCCGAAAGGTCGAGGTTTATACGAAGCGCCGCTTCGCTTCCGTCGAAGCTATTTCGCGAGGGGCGAGAAATAGTCGTCCCAAGTTTGATGGGGGCGGCCCGTCACGGCCTCGAAATCACCGGGGCGGTCGTAGCTGCCCTTGCGAATGCCGTCGTATATGCCGCCGATGATGGGGCCGATGAAGTCGCCAAGCTCTGCTGTGCGATCCGCAACAAACTCTGCCGATGACATCGCGCGATAGGTCAGGTCAGTGCCGAATGCGGCGTTCAGATGTTGCGTAAGCTGCGCTTGCGTGATGGGCGTTCCGTTCAGGTCGAACGTTTGCCCGTTTAGATCATCTTTTGTTACCAAGGCGGTATAGGCATGGGCCAATTCCGACCGCGTGGTGTAGCCGCACTTGCCGTTGCCCGCGCTGTTGGCGATCACGCCTTTGGCACGATAGCTGTCGATGTATTCCACATCCGGTTCGATATAGATCCCGTTGCGGCCTATAGCCCAGTTAAGGCCACTGGCACGAACGTCCGCTTCAGTCTGGCGATTGCTTTGAACAACCGGCGAAAACGCGGTGTCTTCATCGGGGCCCTGAATGCTGGTGTAGACGATCTTGCGCACTCCTGCGGCCTTGGCGGCATCGATCACGTTGCGATGTTGCTGAATGCGGGCTTCGGGCGGGGCCATGCCGGATACGAGGACCAGAGCGTCGATGCCGTCCAGAGAAGCCAGTAGGTCTTCGGGTTTATCGTAATCGCCGGGGCGAATTTCGATATCAAATTGGTCAACGCGGGCTGGTGTGCGGGCTAGGCCAATCACCTGATCCGGCCCTACCTTGTCGATGAGCTTTACGGCGATTTCCCGGCCCAATTGGCCCGAGACGGCCGTGACTGCGATGGTCATGTTGGCTTTTCCAGATGCTGTTGGTTGTGGATGGCGCGCGCACTACGCCTCCCGTTCCGGTTTCAGAATGAAGATGCGTCGCTTCCTGTGACAAATGCGTAAGAGTGCACGACCAGATCGTAGACCACGTCCAATTCTTCAGAGTTGGCAGGGGTGAAGATCATCACGAAGCCTTCCCAACCCGGTCTTTGACCGGCCAAGGGGTGGGCCACCGCCCATCCCGCTTCCGAGGCCGCTTGGGCGAGGTCGGGCGGAAGCGAGGCGTGCAGACTGCCATCGGGGTGAAGGTGGGCAAATTCGCGGCCCCCCGCGATCACGTCAGAACGGGCCAGTGCGATCTCCTCGCTGATCCAGAAACCCAAGGCACCCGCCAGGGATATGACCGTCGGCCTGATCTCGACGCCAGGAAGACGCGAAACGCGGTCCAGCAATTCGGCGGATATCTCCGGGTCCGGATCGATACCGATCTGAACATGTGGAACACCGTCGGTCGTCTGTGGAACCGGCGTTTCGCGCCCCGGCAGAGGGAGAATGTCTGCCGAGGCGGAAGAAACCGCGATCAGGACCACCGCCAGAACGCCTGTCAATGTATGTTCGACTCTCATGTCATCGGTGCTCCCGTTTGCGCTTTCTAACCGTTATAGGCTTGGCTAATGGCAAAACTGTCTTCAAACCAGTGCCATAGCACGACCTGACCGTTACGCACCTTGGCGCGGAGCGCGAAGGAGAAGTCTCCCGTTTCTTTGCCGGATTGGGTGGTGACGGCATTCATCACACCGAACACGGCGACAGTGTCACCCGAGGCGAAGGCGTCGGTGTTTTCCCACTTCGTCGTTTGAAGGTTTTCAGAAAAGACTCCCAGGAAGTTGAGAATGTTTTCCTTGCCGCGGGTCTCGCCAATCCAGGGCAGGCTTTCGTCGCCCTCGTTGTGCCAAACCATGTCGTCGGCCATCAGTTCGTTCATGGCTTCCATGTCGCCCGATCCCATCGCGCCCATGAAGGCCATTACGGTGTCGAAAGATGCTTGTGATTGTTCGTCCATTTCCTGTGCTCCTGCATGTGTTCCGAGAATGATCGCTAGCGATGCGCCAAACGAGGTGGTGAGAAGTGTTCTGCGGTTCATTTTATCCTCCTGCGGGTTGGCTCAAATTGCTC
>JABDPD010000393.1 GCA_013042895.1 Boseongicola sp.
ATCCTGATCGACGAGGCGCGGACGCCTCTGATCATTTCGGGCCCCGCTCAGGACCGATCTGAGCTTTACGTGACGATCGATAAGCTTATTCCCGAGATCTCCGAAGAACACTTTACGCTCGATGAAAAGACCAGAAACGTAACCTACACGGACGAGGGCAACGAGTTCCTCGAACAGCGCTTGCACGAGACGGGCCTACTGCCTGAAGAGCAATCTCTATACGACCCGGAATCGACGACGATTGTGCACCACGTCAATCAGGGTCTGCGCGCTCACAAGCTGTTCACCAAAGACAAGGACTACATTGTCCGCGATAACTCGATTGTTCTGATTGATGAGTTCACGGGCCGCATGATGACGGGCCGTCGTTTGTCCGATGGCCTGCATCAGGCGATTGAAGCGAAAGAGGGCGCGGCGATTCAACCCGAGAACGTCACTCTGGCATCGGTCACCTTCCAGAACTATTTCCGTCTTTACGACAAGCTGGCTGGGATGACAGGCACAGCGTCGACAGAAGCTGACGAGTTTGCCGAGATTTATGGACTCGGTGTCGTTGAGATTCCGACCAACCGACCAATCGCGCGTGTTGATGAAGACGACCAGATCTACCGAACGGCGCAGGAAAAGTTCGACGGCATCGTGAAGGAAATTAAAGCTGCCAATGAAACTGGCCAGCCGGTTCTGGTTGGCACGACCTCAATTGAGCGTTCGGAATTTCTCGCGCAGCTCTTGGAAAGAGAGGGCATCACCCACAACGTTCTGAACGCGCGCCAGCACGAACAGGAAGCGCAGATCGTCGCGGACGCCGGCAAGCTTGGGGCAGTAACTATTGCAACGAACATGGCGGGGCGTGGAACCGACATTCAGCTTGGCGGCAACGTGGAAATGCGTGTACTTCAGGCCCTTGCGGAAGACCCGGATGCCGATCCAGAAGCTTTGCGCTCGCGGATTGAAGGTGAGGTTGCGGACGCCAAAGAAAAGGTGATCGCGGCTGGCGGTCTCTATGTTCTTGCGACCGAACGCCATGAAAGCCGCCGCATCGATAATCAGTTGCGAGGTCGCTCCGGCCGTCAGGGTGACCCGGGTCGCTCGTCATTTTTCCTGAGCCTTGAAGACGATCTGATGCGGATTTTCGGCTCGGAGCGTTTGGACAAGGTTCTGTCGACGTTGGGCATGAACGAAGGTGAAGCGATCAAGCACCCTTGGGTGAACAAATCACTCGAGCGCGCTCAGGCGAAGGTTGAGGGGCGTAACTTCGACATTCGTAAGCAGCTTTTGAAGTTTGACGATGTGATGAACGATCAGCGTAAGGTGATTTTTGGTCAGCGTCGGGAGATCATGGAAGCGGATGAACTCGAAGAGATCGTTCAGGACATGCGCGATCAAGTGATCGACGATCTGGTTGATACTTACATCCCTCCGAAATCCTATGCTGATCAGTGGGATACGGAAGGCCTTGGCGTTGCATTGCAGGAAAAACTGGGCGTTAACGCGCCGGTGGTTGCCTGGGGTGACGAAGAGGGCGTGGACGACGAAGAAATTCGCGAGCGTCTCTACGAGGCCGCTGGGCAGTTCATGAAGGAAAAGGGCGAGCAGTTCGGTGCCGAGAACATGCGCTCAATTGAAAAACAGATCCTTTTACAGACGATGGACGCGAAATGGCGTGAGCATCTTTTGACGCTTGAGCATCTGCGTTCAGTTGTTGGTTTCAGGTCTTATGCTCAGCGGGATCCGTTGAATGAATACAAGACCGAAGCTTTCCAGTTGTTCGAAGGGTTGCTGGATGGTCTGCGCGGTGAGGTAACCGAGAAGCTCGCTCAGATCCGTCCGATGTCTCAGGAAGAGCAAGAAGCAATGATGCAGCAGATGCTGGCGCAGCAGCAGGTGGCTGCTGCACCCGCGGCTCAGGAGAATGCGCTACCTGCACCGACGCAGGAAGCGATAGACGCGGGTTTTGTAGCTGATGATCCGTCGACCTGGGGCAACCCCGGACGAAATGACGCCTGTCCGTGTGGTTCAGGTAAGAAATTCAAGCATTGCCACGGCGCGCTCTGACGCCTGTGGCGTAATCGCTTCAAACTGTTGAAAAATTTGCAGCGCGTGTCGAAGGATGCGTCGTGCAATGCGTTTTGCGTTAGGTCTTGAAACAAACCTGAGAATGCGCGCTATCGAATTGCGGCAGCCAACGGAGGCAGGATTGAACGTCAAAGACTCCGCAACACGACGTCGGATAATCTACATTGTGTCTGTTATGGCGCTGGCATTTTCCACCGGACATATCATGCAGAATGTGTTGGCGCGTGACACTGACGTGGCCGCGCGAGGTGCCCTGCCGGATGCAGAGCCAAATGTACGTGCCGGAACTGCGTCGCCGAGCTTGCCGGTTCCTCCGGCGGCGACCTTGACGCCGTTCGATGCGCCGGACGTGACGCCGGATGACCTCAGAAGTGGCGATCCTGCGACCCCGGAGTTACCGGTCCTGCCGCTTGAAGATGCTTCGCTTGGACCTCGCGGCGAGATACCAGTTGGGATGACACGCCGAAATCTTTGATCCTTGTGTCTACAAGTAACCGGCGCTTTTGAATGAGAATTCCGCAGACTTTCCGATTACCAGATGGTCGTGAAGCGTGAGGCCCAAAGCCTGGGCTGCGGTTTCGATCTGGCAAGTCATTTCTCGGTCGCATTGGGACGGTGTAGGGTCGCCTGAAGGGTGGTTGTGCACGAGGATCAGCGCGGAGGCGTTTAGTTCAAGCGCACGCTTGATGATCTCACGCGGGTAGACCGGAACGTGGTCGACGGTTCCCCGCGCTTGCGCCTCGTCAGCAATCAGGACGTTCTTTCGGTCGAGGAACAGGACGCGAAATTCTTCTGTTTCAAGGTGGGACATTGCGGTCCGGCAATAGGCCAGAAGCGCATCCCATGACGACAGAACCGGGGATCGTAGGATACGCGCCTGCGCCATGCGATGCGCGGCGGCTTCGATAAGTTTGAGGTCATTTGCCACCGCCGGTCCGACGCCACGGACTTCCGTCAGGCGCGAGATCGGAGCTGAGAGGACGCGATTGAAATCGCCAAAGGACTTCAGCAATCGATCTGCGACCGGCTTCACGTCGCAGCGGGGGAGAGAACGAAAGAGCAGGAGTTCGAGCAACTCATAGTCCGGGACGGCGTTGGCGCCGCCGGAAGTGAACCGTTTGCGCAGACGTTCGCGGTGGTTTTCGATGTAGGATGGCAGGCGTCCTTTTGCGCCGGTAACGATCAGTTCCTGACCTTCAAAGAGGGGCAGGGGTGGTTCATTAACGGAAGGCGTGCTCATTGTGCCCTAGCTGACCAGATCGCGGTGAATATTGAGTTAATCTTGATGGATTCAGAGAGGCTTTGCCCCCGCGCTTCGCGCTCCCGCAGGGAACTGGAGGAACAGAAGAAGCAGTTGGTTGTGTGGACGACCGGCGACCGCATTAACCTAAATGCGTTAAGGTTGATGCTTGGTCGTTGGCGAGATGGCAGCAGTGAGCTCGATAATCTGGTGACGGCTCAAGGCAAGCTCTGGCCAATCAAGGGTTGAAACGGGCTAGCCTTTCATCCCATCCCAGAAGGTCTTCACCTTCTTGAAGAAACCGGAGGTCTCGGGGTTGTTTTCTTCCGAGAGTTTCTCGAACTCCTTCAGCAGTTCTTTCTGCTTTGCGGTCAGATTGACCGGTGTCTCGACCGCCAGTTCGATGAACATGTCACCCGCGGGGCCGCCACGCAGGGCTGGCATGCCTTTGGAGCGCAGTCGCATTTGTCGGCCCGATTGGCTGCCAGCGGGGACTTTCACGCGGCTGCGGCCACCGTCGATGGTTGGCACTTCGATGTCGCCGCCCATGGCCGCTGCGGTCATGGAGACGGGGACACGGCAATAGAGTTGTGTGCCGTCGCGTTGGAACAGATTGTGTTCGGCTACTTCGATGAAGATGTAGAGGTCCCCGGTTGGGCCACCGCGCAAGCCTGCTTCGCCTTCACCCGCCAGGCGGATGCGCGTGCCGGTTTCGACGCCCGCGGGAATGTTAACCGAAAGCGAGCGGTCC
>JABDPD010000394.1 GCA_013042895.1 Boseongicola sp.
CGCTGGAACGTCGAGGCAGATCGCTGCCGCCACCAGCGCATGCGCGTGATCCTGACAAACGCCATGCCCGGCCTCCAAAGCCTGCGCCGCTGTCGTCTGCGCATCAGTCTCCCCCGGCGTGTAGGCAATCGCCTCGCCGATAGCGTTTGCGAGCGCATGTGCTTGCGCCAATGGCTCTGAAACGCCCTCGACCGCAGAATGTGCCAACTCACGGATCGGCGCACTTGGGTGTGTAAACGGCCCGCGCCGCACATACGCCATCGGCGGCACCTTTTCGCGATGCCCCTTTAAGACACCCGACAAATCCGTCGTCTCAACCGTACCGGACACCTTAACCACCACCGTTTCGACCGATCCGAGGAAAGTTGCCGTCTCAATTAGATCACCCGCCCCATCGCGGAAATTCGCTCCGCGAAAAGCGCCTTCAATATCGACATCCCAGTCAATGACCGTCTGTCCTTCAAACAGCGATGGCCAAAGCCGCAGAGACTGCGCCACACCCCGCATCGGCGGGTCAAACTTGTAGCTTGTTCGGTGATTCACCTGCAATCGCATTAACGTGCCTCCCCGATCAAATAGACTTCGCTGATCACCGCAGAAAGCTGCGCAATCTCATTAATCGACCGCGATAAAAACTCGTGCAGACCTTCGTCGAAAACGTCCTCAATCGTGATCTCGCTCAAGGCCGCAACCGCATTGCGCGCATGAGTTTGCGCCTTCGTGGTTTGCCCATAGCCACGCGCCAATCGATCCAGATGCCAACACGCCTCTTCAACACATGTGATCAATGATCGAGGCGACTTCCGGTTCAAAATCAGGAAATCTGCAATCTTCGACGCCGTCACTTCGCCACCATAGGCCCAGTTGAATGCTCGATGCGAGGACAAGGCCCGTAGAATCGTCCGCCACTGATAATTGTCCAATCCCGTGCCGACGAAATCCACCTGTGGCAGTAAAACGAAGTATTTCACATCCAAAAGCCGCGCCGTACTGTCTGCGCGCTCAAGATAAGTGCCGATATTCAGAAAATCGTAACCATCAATGCGAAGCTGGGTGTCCTCAATCGTCCCCCGGATCAGCGCCGCGGTGCGCAGCGTCCAGTCAATCAGATCACTCATCGACAACTTCGATCGCTCGGTCCTTTTCAACTCGCGCATTTCCTGATGCGCATTGTTCAACGCATCCCAAGTCTGGCTTGTCAGTGCAGTCCGAACAATCCGCGCATTCTCTCGCGCGCTTTCTATGCATGAAGCCACCGACGAAGGGTTGTCGGAATCGAAAAACAGGAAACTCTCAACATTCCGCTCGCGAATATCGTCGCCGTATTTTTCCTCGAAACGATATGCTGTCCCGCTCGCCTGCAGCACCGACTCCCATTCGTTGCGAAACCCACCCGAGGTGTTCGGAATAAGCGCATTGCGCGAGCCGACTTCAAACAGTCGCGCAACAGTCTCGGCACGTTCAACAAGGCGACCAATCCAGAAAAGGTTCTCGGCGTGGCGTGCTAAAAGGGTCATTCTGCCATCACCCATGTGTCCTTGACGCCGCCGCCCTGGCTGGAATTCACCACCAGCGACCCTTCCGTCAATGCCACCCGTGTCAGCCCTCCGGGGACCAGTTCGATCTTCTCACCCACAAGACAATAGGGCCTTAAATCCACGTGCCGCGGCGCAATCCCTTCCTCAACAAACGTGGGACAGGTCGACAAGGCCAGCGTCGGTTGTGCAATATAATTGCTGGGGTTCTCTTCAATCTTTGTGCGGAACAGCTCGATCTGATCCTTGGTTGAGCGCGGCCCAACCAGCATACCGTAGCCCCCCGAGCCGTGCACTTCCTTCACGACCAGTTCATCCAGGTTCTCGATGACATACTTCATATCGTCGCCTTTGGAGCATTGCCACGTCGGCACATTGTTCAGGATCGGTTCTTCGCCCAGATAAAAACGGATCATGTCCGGTACGAAAGTATAGATTGCCTTGTCATCCGCCACACCCGCTCCCGGAGCGCTGGCAATTGCGACGCCTCCTGAGCGGTAGACATTCATCAATCCGGGGACGCCCAGCATCGACTCTGGATTGAAGCACAAGGGATCAATGAATGCGTCATCAATCCGTCGGTAAATCACATCGACCTTCTTCGGCCCCTCCGTCGTGCGCATATAGCAAAAGTCGCCTTTGACGAATAAATCCTGCCCTTCAACCAGCGCAACACCCATCATATCGGCCAGAAAACTGTGTTCGTAATAGGCCGAGTTGAAATGCCCCGGGGTCAGGATCGCAATCGTCGGCTCACCATCGCATTTCTCGGGAGCAACACTCGCCAAGGTCCGTTTCAATTGTGCGGGATAGCTTTCCACCGGGGCAATCCGGTTTTCGCGAAACAGCTGCGGGAACATCCGCATCATGATCTCGCGGTTTTCCAGCATGTAAGACACACCCGACGGCGTGCGACAGTTGTCCTCCAGCACGAAAAACTCGTCCGGGCCCGTCCTTACCAGATCAATTCCAACAATATGGCTATAAACCCCGCGCGGAGGTTTAATTCCCACCACAGCCTTCTCATAGGCCTCGTTTTGATAGACCAACCGCCCGGGGATCTTTCCAGCACGGACGATCTCGCCCCGCCCATAGACATCCATCAAGAATGCATTCAAAGCGCGCGCGCGCTGCTTCACACCACGATCCAGCTTGCGCCATTCCTCGGCCGAGAAAATGCGCGGGAACATATCGAACGGGATCAGCCGATCCGGATCTCCACCCTCGCCGTAGACCGCAAACGTAATCCCGATCCGCCGAAACAGCGCCTCCGCTTCGGATTGCTTGGTGTTTCGGAACTCATCCGGCATCTCCGCCGCCCAAGCGTCCAGCCCCGCATAAGGCGCTCGTACCGCGCCTTCCATGCCCATTTCGTTGAAATAGTTTGGTTTTTCCAACATTTCTCCCCTTCTTAACCTCAACTATGGCAACCTGATCTGCAAAGTTAAAGGGTAAGCACCCTGAAGCCGTGCACAGCAACGCACAAAGAAAGGTAAATGCCCGCTGTTCAGGCAGTTTCAGAACGCTACCATCCTCGTATGAGCCAATCGCCCGTCCTCACCTTCACCAAATCAGGCGTCTATTGCCCGGCCGGTGACTTCTATATCGATCCGTGGCGACCTGTAGATCGCGCGCTAATCACACACGGTCATGCCGACCACGCCCGCTCCGGCATGAACCGCTATCTCGCCACGAGAAGCGCTGCCCCGGTCATGCGCCACCGCCTCGGCGACATCACCTTGCAAACCACTGACTACGGCGAGACGCATCAAGTCGGCGATGCAATGGTCAGCTTCCACCCTGCAGGTCACGTCCCCGGTTCGGCCCAAATTCGCGTTGAGGTCGGCGGAGAAGTCTGGGTTGTCTCCGGAGACTACAAAGTTGTCGACGACGGTGTCTCAGAGCCTTTCGAGCCGGTCACTTGTCACACTTTCATTTCCGAATGCACCTTCGGCTTGCCAGTTTTCAACTGGGACCAACCCGAAGCCGTGGCAGCTGACGTCAACGCTTGGTGGGCCAAGAACGCCGCCGATGGGCGCTTCTCCATCTGCGGCGCCTACGCTCTCGGCAAAGCCCAGCGTATCCTCGCAAACCTTGACACCAACATCGGCCCCATCCTCACCCACGGCGCGATCGAAAACACCAATGAGGTCCTGCGTGAGCAAGGCATCCACCTCCCGGACACAATCCGCGTTACACCTGACCTCAATCCCAAGGACCACCCCCGCGCCTTCATCCTCACCGTCCCTTCGGCCATGAACAGCACATGGGCCAACAAATTCCGCCCTGCCTCCACCGCCTTCGCGAGCGGCTGGATGGCGTTAAGAGGTGTGCGCCGCCGACGCTCTGCCGACCGGGGATTCGTCATATCCGATCATGCCGACTGGGGCGGTCTTAACGCTGCCATCAAAGCCACTGGAGCCGAGCGCGTTTTCGTCACCCACGGCTACACCTCGGTCTTCCGCCGCTGGCTGGAAGAACAAGGGTATGACGCTGGCATTGTGGAAACCGAATACGGCGAAGAAGACGACACTTAACCACGCGCAGCAGGTTTTCCTTGCCACGTACTTTCTGTATGATCCGCCAAAATCAAAACAATGAGACATGGCATGAGCAACCCGAAACCAGTGGTCCTTTGCATCCTCGACGGCTGGGGCATCAACCCCGACACCTCCGCCAACGCGCCCGCGCTGGCTGACACGCCGACCTTCGACCGCATTTTGGCGACTTGCCCAAACGCCACACTCATCACACATGGCCCGGACGTCGGCCTTCCCACAGGCCAGATGGGCAACTCCGAGGTAGGGCACACAAACATCGGCGCAGGCCGCGTCGTCGCTATGGATCTGGGCCAGATCGACCTCGCTATCGAGGACGGCTCGTTCTTCGACAAACCCGAAATCACAGCCTTCGCCGACGCGCTTCTTGCCACGGGTGGAACTGCTCACCTCATGGGCGTCGTCTCTGATGGTGGTGTGCATGGCCATCTGACCCACGTCATCGCCTCCGCCAAGGCCCTCTCCGACCGGAGTGTTCCCGTAGCTATCCACGCCGTCACGGATGGCCGAGACGTCGCCCCACAATCCGCAGTAGGTTTCATGGAAACCCTTGGCGAGAACCTCCCTCCCAACGCCTTTATTGCGACGGTAAATGGGCGTTACTACGCCATGGACCGCGACAACCGCTGGGAACGCGTCAGCAAAGCTTACGCTTCAATGATAAAAGGGCAGGGGGCCAAAGCGGACGATCCCATCTCCGCGATTAAAGATGCCTATGAAGCGGATACAGTGGACGAATTCATACTGCCCACCGTCATCGCCGGATACGACGGGTTGCGTGACGGCGACGGCTTCTGGTGCCTCAACTTCCGGGCTGACCGTGCCCGCGAAATCCTCAGTGCGATCGGCGATCCTGACTTCGACGAGTTCGAAAGAGGCCCGCGACCCAATCTGGCGGCACGCCTTGGCATGGTCGACTACTCTGAAGCCCACAACGCCTACATGACCACGGTATTCCCAAAGCAAAAGATCGCAAACACGCTTGGCGAATGGGCCGCCAAACACGACCTCAAACAATTCCGGCTCGCTGAAACCGAGAAATACCCGCACGTCACTTTCTTTTTGAACGGAGGTCGGGAAACGCCCGAAGACGGTGAAGACCGCTTTATGCCAAAATCACCCAAAGTCGCCACCTATGACCTGCAGCCCGAAATGTCGTCGGTCGAGGTCACCGACCACTTCGTCCGAGCCATTGAAGACGGCTACGACCTAATCGTCGTGAACTACGCCAACCCCGACATGGTCGGCCACACTGGTGATCTACAAGCGGCGATGGCCGCGTGCGCCGCCGTGGACCAAGGTCTTGCCCGCGTCATGGTTGCCCTCGAAAAAGCCGGAGGCGCTATGGTCCTCACCGCCGATCACGGCAACTGCGAAACCATGGTCGATCCCGAAACCGGCGGTCCGCACACAGCCCACACGACAAACCTCGTCCCTGTGGCGGTCATCGGCGGCCCCCAAGGTGCTACGCTTTCCGACGGACGCCTCGCTGACCTTGCGCCGACGCTTCTCGACCTCCTTGGCCTTGACCTGCCACCCGAGATGACCGGGAAGAGCCTAATCAACCGATGAAGCATCTTGCCGTTTGCCTCGCGCTGCTGATTGCCCCTGTGGCCTCCGCTCAAGAGGCACCGGCCGACATTGCGCGCGAGGCTTCCGACTTCCTCAATCAAGCCGCACTCGCGTTGTCCGAAGCCGAAGGCTCCCGCAACCGCATCGCCGCTCTGACCGCCACCGTCCAGGCCTACGAACGCGGCCTCACCACTATGCGCGAAGGCCTGCGTCGCGCCGCGCTGGAAGAACGCGCGATCCGAAGTGATCTGAAAACCCGCGACGCTGAATTGATGCAGCTCCTCGCCGCGCTTCAAAGCATTGAGCGAAGCGGCGGTGCTGCCCAAGTCCTCCACCCCGATGGCCCACTTCCCGCAATCCGTACCGGCATGCTCGCCAGCGAACTTGTCCCCGCCCTGAACGCCCGCGCTCAGGTGGTCGCCCGCGACCTCACCGGCGTCCAGGATATCATCGCGCTCCAGACCGCTGGTCAAAAGCAACTCGAAGAAGGCCTCGCCGGTATTCGCACCGCGCGCCTCGCTTTGTCCCAAGCCATCTCCAACCGCACTGACCTTCCCGCACCGGCTGCCACCGATCAGGCCACAATGGAAGCATTGATCAATTCCTCCGAAACCCTCACCGCCTTCGCCGACAATTTCGCGACCGATCCTACCGGGACTGTCCTCGACGACAGCTCATGGCCCATGCCCGTAACAGGCCGCATTCTGCGCGATTTCAACGAAGCCGACGCCGTCGGAGTGCGCCGCCCCGGCTGGATTGTCGCCGCAGACGAAGGCGCCATCCTCACCACACCCACCCCCGCGACCGTTCGCTTCGCAGGAGACCTCCCTGAATTCGGAACGGTCGTCATCCTCGAACCCCAACCTGGCGAATTGCTCATTCTCGCTGGCGCTGGCGAGGTTTTCGTAAACCGAGGCCAGATCCTCTCGAAAGACGAACCAATCGGCTTCATGAGCGGCGATTTTGCACAAGCACAAGAGAATTTGATCGAAACGGAACAAGGCAGTGGTCAACTCGGGCGCGAAACGCTTTATATTGAGTTAAGACAAGGCCGCGAAGCCGTAGATCCTGGTTCTCGGTTCAATGGTCAGACAGATTAAGGAACTGTAATGAAAAGATTCTTTCTAGCGTCCGTTACTGGTGTCATGCTTGGCGCTGTTGTGACCACGCAAGTTGCTGGCCCTCTTTTGGCTCAGGAAGCTGACCGAAAAGCCAGCGTTTACGAGCAACTGGACCTGTTTGGCGACATTTTCGAGCGGATCCGCGCGCAATACGTCGAAGAAGTCGACGAAGCCGAATTGATCGAAGCTGCGATCAACGGCATGCTCACATCGCTCGATCCGCACTCGTCCTTCCTGTCGCCCGATGACGCCGCCGACATGCGCGTGCAGACCCGTGGCGAATTCGGCGGCCTCGGCATCGAAGTGACCCAGGAAGAAGGCTTTGTGAAAGTCGTCTCGCCCATCGACGACACCCCTGCCGATCAGGCCGGGATCGAAGCCGGTGACTTCATCACCCATGTCGACGGCGAAAGCGTCCTCGGCCTCGGCCTCGATCAGGCCGTCGAAATGATGCGCGGC
>JABDPD010000396.1 GCA_013042895.1 Boseongicola sp.
GACAATGAACGTGCAATTCGGGCTGGCCATGGCTGCGATCTTTGTCGCAGTAATCGCTGGCACTGTGGGAAGCGGGTTGTTTGCAGGCTTCGTCCTTCTCGGAGCGCTTCTGATAGCCTCGGCGTTAATGCTCCCTAACGCTTTGACACTTCTTCTTAACTTTGGTGAACGCTTCAGTGGTTCGGGCCCCTTAGTCCAATGGTTTTGGGCGGACACCCGCCAGCAAATGCCTGGACTGTCTCTCGCGCTCATGGCACTCCTCTTGGCGCTGGCCGCCAATATCGGCGTATCGACGATGGTAGGAAGTTTTCGAACAACCTTCATAGGTTGGTTAGATCAAAGGTTGGCCAGCGAGATTTACATCGGCGCGGAAGACGAGGAACAAATCGACGATCTGCTCGCGTTCGTGACACCGCGCGTCGATGCAGTTCTGCCGATCTGGCACACCGAAGCCAACATATTGGGGGCACCGGGGGAAATCTATGGCGTGGTGGACCACCCCACGTATCGCGAAAACTGGCCACTTATTTCCGCCACTAACGACGTGTGGGATCGAATTGGCGAGAACGAAGGCGCACTCATCAACGAACAACTCGCCCGTCGAGAGAACCTCGAGCCCGGCGATGAAGTTGCACTGCCGGGTGGATGGAAGTCAACAATTACAGGTGTTTACAGTGACTACGGCAATCCGCTAGGGCAAGTCATGTTGCCGCTAGAAACCCTTACATCGAGATATCCGGAAGTTGACCGAACGGATTATGGACTTCGTATTTCACCAGAGCGTGTCCCAGAGTTGCGTACCGCTTTAGTGGAAGGCTTCGGTCTGCCCGAAGAAAACATCGTGGATCAGGCATCGTTGAAATCATTCTCGCTCGATGTTTTTGACCGCACCTTCACGGTCAGTAAAGCGCTCAATGTGTTAACGCTTGGCGTCGCAGCGGTTGCTATCTTAACGAGCCTATTGACGCTCGCCACTATGCGTTTGCCGCAAGTAGCTCCGGTTTGGGCGATCGGCATTGCGCGCCAGAAACTCGCAATGATTGAGATCGTTCGAGCGCTTACACTCTCAGTTTTAACCTTCCTTTTAGCGATTCCTGTCGGTCTTGTCTTGGCTTGGGTATTGCTATCGATCATTAACGTGGAAGCCTTTGGATGGCAGCTTCCCATGGTGCTTTTTCCGAAAGATTGGCTGTGGCTATTTGTGATATCACTTGTTGCCTCAGGGCTTGCAGGCGCCTGGCCCGCCCGAACTCTGGCCAAACGCCCACCGGCCGATTTGATCCGAGTGTTTGTACATGAGCGTTAAGGCATTTCTGACAATTTTTGTATTTCTTTGTACGCCGCCAGCGCTCTTGGCACAGGGCTTTGCCGGCATGGGTGCGGACGCGGAAGGCTATGCGTTGCCAAGCCCTGACACCCGGTTCTCATTTCCAAAAGATCATGCTGCGCACAATGATTTCCGCATTGAGTGGTGGTATGTGACCGCCGTTCTGAATGACGAGGAAGGTCAGTTATACGGCACCCAATGGACCCTTTTTCGCAATGCGATACGCCCAACAGGCCGGGATCAGGACCAGATTTGGCTGGGGCATGCTGCTGTATCAACACCAAAGGGGCACTTTTATTCCGAACGATTGGCGCGCGGAGACAATGGTCAAGCCAGTGTAACAGCAACTCCATTTAGAGCCGAAATCGACGAATGGGCAATGCATGGCCCTGATCCAAACAATGCGATCCTAACCGCACAAGGCTCTGATTTTTATTATAAACTCGACTTGCGTTCGGAGGCACCCTTCGTGCCACAAGGCGACAAAGGTTTCTCAAGAAAGTCCGCGCAAGGCCTTGCAAGCCACTATTATTCGCAGCCGTTTTATGAGGCCTCAGGCGTGATCGAGTTGCCCGATGGACCTATTGCTGTGACCGGCAAAGCCTGGATGGATCGAGAATGGTCTTCACAGCCGTTATCACCGACGCAAACTGGCTGGGACTGGTTTTCGCTGCATTTGGACAGCGGAGACAAGCTGATGGGCTACCAACTCCGAGACACGGATGCGGACAACTATGTCGTGGGAACCTGGATCACTTCGGACGGAGTCCCTAGACCTCTCGAACCGGGCGATCTGGTGATGCGCCCGACTGATTGGGCAAATGTCGCCGGTCGTGAAGTTCCGGTTGCGTGGACCGTGAGACTTGAGAAACATACTGTCAATGTCAGCATTGAAGCGGTCTATCCGCAAAGCTGGATGCCAACTTTAGTACCATATTGGGAAGGCCCTGTGATGGTTAATGGATCGCATTCTGGGAATGGATACCTCGAAATGACAGGCTATGAGTGACGCATTAATAACTCTTAACGGGACTCGGAGTTTCGTTTGGGATGAACTCGAACGTGGCGTGGTCGACAAAACGGCCCCTGGAAATCTACTTGTCATCGCTTCGTCCAGTAGAGATCACGGCCCGACCGCGCGTATTGTCGTATTGCGTGGAGTGGACCGTGACTCAAGAACGTTGACTTTCTTCACGCATTCCGCGTCGCAGAAGGTTGCCAATTTTAAAGAAGATGAACGGGCAAAAATTCTCTTCTGGTGCCCTGAGAAAAGCCTGCAAATCCGTCTCTCCGTTACGATCTCTATGTCCCCCGTTAATTCCCGTATTTGGGAAAAACTGGGGGCCGGAACACGCTTGAATTATGCCGTTGATCCGACCCCGGGTACGCCAATTGAGCACCCAGCGGCCGCCTTGCAGGCGACACCCAAACCCAGCGCTATGCTCCAACTAGACGCGCGCGTCTCGGAGTTTGAGACACTCTGGATATCACCGGAAGGTTTGCGAAGGGCTGCCTTCGACAATGAGCAATCACGTTGGATTGCGCCATGAAGTCTCGCTAAAGCTTGAAATGCGCGATAGGCCATTGTCATGAATTCGCAGTCTCCTTCTCCGCTTGTAAGCGACGTTGCCTTGATTGGCGGCGGACACGCACATGCGCTTCTATTGAGACAATGGGGAATGAACCCTGTCGCCGGCGCGCAGTTAACATTAGTTAATCCGGCACCAACGGCGCCCTACACGGGTATGTTGCCTGGGTTTGTAGCAGGGCACTACTCGCGAGATGCACTCGAAATTGACCTCGTTCGGCTCGCTAGATTTGCAGGTGCTCGCATCGTGTTTGGGAAGGTCACGGCGATAGATCGCGACGCAAAGAGCCTTCAAGTCGAGGGACATCCCGACATTTTCTATGATATTGCATCGATCAACATCGGCATAACTTCAGATATGCCTTCCATAGTTGGTTTTTCCGAGTTCGGAATTCCGGCCAAGCCACTAGGGCAGTTCGCGAAACGCTGGCAAGCCTTTGTAGATAATCACGAAAATGGACCAATCGCCGTTATTGGGGGCGGTGTTGCTGGCGTCGAATTGGCGCTTGCGATGCACTATCGCCTATCCAAAAGCAACTCGCTTGCAAGAGTAACGCTTATCGAGAGTGCCACGCTCTTGAGCGGGAGTTCTGCGGCTACGCAGCAAAAACTCCGAGCAGCCCTGAGAGACGCGGATATTCGGATCATCGAAGGTGCGGCACCTGTCTCGATCTATTCAGATCACCTTGAGCTAAGCGATGGCAGGGAAGTTGCTTCTGTTTTTACTGTCGGGGCGGCGGGTGCACGACCATTTGATTGGCTTCAAAGCACGAGCCTCGATCTGACAAATGGTTACGTATCTGTTGACGCGTCCCTAAGGTCTCTCAACGACAAAAGCATCTATGCTGTCGGCGATTGCGCTCACTTGATACATGCTCCGCGTCCGAAAGCCGGCGTTTTCGCGGTCCGCTCCGCCAAGGTTCTGACTGCCAACATCCGGGCGGACTTGGCCGGTTCCGCGCGCAAACGCTTCGAGCCTCAATCGCAATATTTGAAGTTGGTTTCGCTAGGTCGAAAGTCCGCAGTTGCTGACAAATATGATCGCGCAGTTTCCGGGAATTGGGCGTGGGCTTGGAAAGACTGGATTGATCGGCGGTTCATGGATCGGTTGAACAATCCACCCAAAATGCCGTCCCCAACGCCCACAAAAGGAGCCGCCAAAGACGTCGCAAAGGTCCTGGGCGACAAACCAATGTGCGGCGGATGTGGCTCGAAAGTTGGCGCCACCATTTTGGACAATGTCTTGGCAACGTTGCCGACACCGACAACGTCAGGAATCTCCAAGGCGACCGGCGATGACGCCGCCATTATTAGCTTTGGTAAACAGCAGCAGGTCATCTCGACCGACCACCTTCGCGCCTTCTGGGCTGACCCATATGTCATGTCGCGGATCGCCGCATTGCATGCAATGGGAGACGTCTGGGCGATGGGTGCCAAGCCTCAGGCGATGCTAGCGCAGATCATTCTGCCAAGAATGTCGGAACCACTTCAGGCCCGATATCTGCGGGAGATTTTGGCCGCCGCCGGTGAAGTCGCAGCGGAGACGGGATCAGCTCTTGTCGGAGGCCATACAACACAAGGCGCCGAATTAACTCTGGGCTTCACCGTGACCGGTACAGTTCAATCCACCGCTAAGACATTTGAAAAAGCGCGCGCAGGAGATGTTCTTATCCTGACGCGCCCTATCGGCAGCGGTACTTTGATGGCAGCCGAAATGGCTGGAGAAGCCGCGGGAGATGATATCGCAAACGTCGTTAAGACGATGTCCAGGTCTCAGTCAGGGCCCGCCGAAATTCTGGCCCAAGCAGCGCATTCAATGACCGATGTGACCGGTTTTGGATTGGCAGGACATGCGCAGCGGATGGCTGCCGCAGCCGGGTTAACCGCCCACATCAATAGTACAACCATCCCCTTTTATCCCGGAGCGCATCGCTTGGCCGAACGAGGAATTGCCTCCACACTCGCGCCCACAAATCGAGCCTCATTGATGATCGCTCTGCCTGAAACTCCTGCTGCTTCCCTTCTGGTGGATCCTCAAACAGCAGGTGGTTTCCTAGCGGCAGTTCCTGAAGAAAATGCAAATGCCACTTTAAATTCACTAAACGGAATTGGAACAGAGGCGTCCATCGTTGGCACACTCTCAGACTGGACGGGACAGCCTCTTAAAGTGTGTTAACAGCGCCAGCGACCTGATCGGTGAGCCCATCCAAACCTGCATCATCCAAGTGTTCCGCTTCAAACGACGCGACTGAACTTGCACCGATCCGTTCACGAACTCTGCCATATCGAGGGTCATAATGCTGTTCAATCAGCGAAGCCGCGACCTCCTCAAATCGGCCATCCATCACGCCGCTTTTCCACGTCTGAACTTGTGCCCGCCCACGAAGATCAACCAACTTACCAAGGCGTTCCACAAATTCCTCGCGACCTACCGAACCGTCCCCATAAGTGCGTGCCAAGAAAGCTGCTCGCGCAGGAACCGGTGCCGAAATGACAACACGTGGAGCCGCTCGCATCGCCTCGAACAGCTTTGGGGTAACGTTCAACGCACCAATGCGGCTGGACTCCGCTTCAACGACGACCGGCCTCGATGGTTCAAGCGCATCGATTGCCCTGTAAAGCTCTGTTTCAAAGGCCTTTTGCGATGGCTGTTCACCAAATCCACCAAGAACGGATCCGCGATGTTTCGCTAACCCTTCAAGGTCCAGAACCTGCACACCACGCAAGGCGAGTCGATGCAAAACCTCTGTTTTGCCACTTCCGGTATTACCATCAAGAAGAATAACTTTGGAAGCCATCTCACGCTCATAAAGCGCATTAACAACCCGTCGGCGAAAGCTTTGATAACCGCCGTCCAAAACCTCAACGCGCCAACCGATTTGCCCGAGGATCGCAGCAAACGAGCCTGATCGCTGACCTCCGCGCCAGCAATAAATCAGGGGCCGCCAACTGCCCAACTTGTCCGCTAGCGGCCCTTGCAAATGTGCAGCAGCGTTTTTGGCGACCAAGGCTGCGCCAATCTTACGCGCCTTGAACGGGCTGACACGTGTGTAGATCGTGCCCACTTCGGCCCGTTCATTGTCAGACAAAACCGGAAGCGAGATCGCCCCCGGCAAGTGGTCTTCGGCGAACTCGGACGGAGACCGGACGTCGATGATTGCATCGAAGTCAGCGTCAGCGAAATCGGAAAGCGTTTTGAACGTAAAAGCCATGCGCACTCACTAGACGTTCGCGATGCCTCTGGAAAGGACCGCGTTTTCATTCTATCCCCACTCGCGCTTAATCCATGCCGACCGGGAAGCACTTTTGCAGACATTGGACGTGACGTCCTGTCTTGACCAGACGAACGACGATCGCCACACCGGGTTTGCCTGCCCCAATTCCGGCACCTCTCAATGAGCCACCCAACGGTTTATCCACTTGAATTGGTGCCTATATAGAAAAAAGAAAGGCCCTAGTTTCACTTCACCTAGCTCATTAAGGTAATGATTGTTAACGTGAGAACCTCCTGTTTTAAATATGCTTTTTTCCTTCTTCTGGCAGCCCTCCCGCTTCCTGCAAGTGCAGATTGCGTGGTATTGCTG
>JABDPD010000405.1 GCA_013042895.1 Boseongicola sp.
GGTCTCAAATCAGGGCCTAGCCAACACACCTTCCATAGCGGACCCGCATTCCATCTGTGCGGCAGCCATCGTTAACCCACGCGAATTCTGACGACATTATTTTGAGTGTCGTTGTTTTGGGCCAATGGAACAGTAAAACTGAAAGTCGTTACCCGTACAGAAGTATCACTTTCGACGCTAATGTGCCCGCCCCACTTGCCAACGGTTCGTTCTACAAATGCCAGCCCGAGGCCTGTGCCTCCACCTCGATCGCGAGATTTCAGTGTTTTGAACGGCCGAAAAACCGATTTTTTATACTTGGGTTCGATCCCTGGACCATCATCTGTCACCAATACTTGCGCGAAGTCTCCGTCTCGCTGCCAGGAAACGTCAATTCGACCAGCTTCGCGGTCGTGATGCTTTACCGCGTTTGAGATCAGGTTTCGAAGAACAATATCAAAACCGACGGGGTCGGCCGACAGGGGAGGCAGGTCCTCTGCAACGGTTACTTCAAAATTCTTAGGGATTTCGCAAAGATCAATCACAGACGCCAAGCGTGCTCCGGGATCAAAAATTCTGGGTGACTCCGTGCCATCGGAACTTGCATAGGCGAGAAGATCATCAATTAGTGCGCTTTGCCGTTCGATGAGACGGTTAATATGTTCAAAATTCTCGATGACGTCAGTATCCAGCTTAACTTCGCTGTCCGCTATATCATCCAGTATCCACTTATGGAGGTTTCGAATGCTCCTCAGCGGCCCCGCCAAATCATGCGCTGCGATGTGACTGAACTCACTGAGGTTTCGGTTCGATTCCATCAGCTGTTCGGCGTTTGACTGAAGCTCCCTATGGGCTGCCGAAAGTGCCGTCACATCCATTGCTACAAGACCATACTGTCCTGACGAAAGCTTGACGCCCTTGCTTTTCAGGACTTTTCCGCTGGCGAGATGGTCCACATTTTGCGTTTCGCCCACTGTCATGAGCTCTTTAATTCTTTCGTCCACCCTCAAAGCGCCTTCGACGCCCGGGACTTCTGGCACACTAACTTGCGAAGAAAAAAGAGCCTCCAACGATTTACCTTTATTGAGCGCAGGCAAGTGGTCAGGATAGTTGCGCGCGTATGCTTCATTCCACCATAACGGGCGCATGTTTTGGTCGGCCAACAAGAGCGTTGCGCCGGTTGCATTGAGAACCTCTTGCAAGGAATCTGCTCGTTCGGTGGCGCGCTTCGCACTCATGCGAATGCCATAGTGCAGCCAACCCCAGTATAGAAGCCCGACGATAACCGCACCTAGAGCAATGAGCAAAACGATGCTTTCTCTCGTAGTGAATGGATCCGGAGCAGGCCTGAACCACTGGTCGTATAGGTCTTTGATGTGACCTTGCGCCTGAGCCTGCGCGATCGCAGAGTTCAAATCAATTAACAGCCGTTCATGCGATCGATCGACCAGAAACCCAGCAAGAAACTGATTCAAATTGAAATCAGAACTTTCGACGCGCCCGCCGAGACCCGTCCGCTTCAGCTGGTAGTAAACCGTAGCAGCAGGTGCGGCGACAACATCCACATCGCCAGATAAAAGTGGCAGCAGAAGCTCCCTCGAGCTTGCAACCGGCACTGCAATTGCTCCTTCGATGGTCCTGACGCGACGCTCTGCCTGGGAACCTTGCGATACTGCCACACGCAGCCCCTGCAGATCGGTTAAACTACTGATTTCTCTTCCGCCGCGCTTGATAAAGAGATCTAAGGAAAAGACATGAACAGCTTCCGTAAAACGCCCATAAATCTCTCGGTCCGAATTGAAGCTAAGCGGCGAGGTTACATCGATTAAACCTGCTTCAAGACTATCAAGAAGTTCCCCAGGGTTGTCATGCGGAACAAATTGCAGAGTATAGCCTAGGGGTTCGGCTAAGAGCCGCATGAGATCAACCAAATAGCCTTCCGCAACACTTGTTTTTGAAGTCCCCGAATAAGGGGCAAACTGAGTGTAACCGACTCGGATAGTCTCACTCTCAGAAGCGACTGGCGCCATACAGTCACTGTCGGCACAATCAGCTTGTGCCATCACCGTCATTGGCGCAATCACGATCCATGTCGTGAATAAGCCAATTCTCTGAAATCGCATCCAAATGTCCGATAACACGCGCCTTGCTCCTAACGAGGTGTGAGCAAATTCGCACATCTGCCCTAAGGAAGAGCTAAGGGAATACCACCATTTTGAAGAACAAGGGCAATGTCGCGCGCGGAGAGAATGACGTCAGCTTTGCGAGGCTGCGCCACTTGTTTCATTCCAAAGGTTGTTCATCAAAAACCTTGCCGCCTGAACGTCTTGTGCAATCCCATCAACACCCAACAACAAGACCGTCTCTGCAGCCACCACTGCCGAATTCCCGCTAACAATTATTTTCGCCGAGGGCTTGCTGATCCTCAGCGCAACGACCAGTTGCGAAAGCGCCGCAATCGAATGCTGACCTGCGGCGGACAGGCCAATCAAAACCGCGTCCGAGGCCTCGACACTTTCCACGAGTTCATCATGAGAGGCGCCAAGCTTCAGACCGATCTCCCAGCCGTCTCTGCGAAATAAATCGGCTGCCAACCGCACGCCGAGCGTGTGTGTTTCGCCAGGCACAGAGGCAAACAACGCCTTTCGTTTCTGAGTGGATTGCGAAGCGGAAAACCGGCCATTTAGACCTCGCATGATCGCAAACATGCGACTTGTCCCGAGCGTTACGCTCATGAACGAAATCTTGTCCTCCTCCCACCAAAGGCCAAGCATTCGAGCTGCACGCGCGAGATACTCAAGGTAAACGACCTCAATTGTTGCGCCGTCTGCTTCTATTTTTTGGATGAAATCTGCGCCGGCATGATCATCATCTGACAATAGGACATCGCAAAGCCGCTCGATCACCTCATCCGAAGGCGAATTTACGGTTAGGGTTCCGTCACGTTTGGCAAGCCGCCGGATAACTTCTCGGGCGAGGCTTTCAACAGAGTCTTCGGGCAACTGCGACTTGAGCGTTCGCAACTCGCTTTGCGAACGCACGTAAAGGTCTAAATCCAACGGCTTCCTAGACGGGCCATCCCTGCGCACTTATTTGTTCCCTTCGCATGAGCAAACTAATCGTTGCACTTTAGCGATCGTCTTTTTCTCACGATGACCACAACGATCTGTCAATCAATGTTGACAGAATCGAATGGCCGCGAATCGGTCGACTTGAGGCAATTATGTTCCAATAGCCAGATTTACCGAAGTCAAAAGCAAGGTTTTTCTGCTTTCGGAATTGCTAGTCGTCGCGCCGCACTCTTGGCGCGGTCTTGTCGGCGAAGGCAGCAAGCCTCGCCCGAGCTTCCGGCTGGGTGTTTACAACTCCAGCCAAAATCGCCTCGGAGTAGGCCGCGTCGAACGCAGACATGTTGCGCATGTGACTTACAGCAGAGCAGATCGCAAAATTTGATAAGGGCAAGTTCTGTGCCGCTTTGCGCGCCAGTTCCAGCGCGAAATCAAAACTCGAACCTTCAACGAGGTACTGCGCAAACCCGAGATCAACTGCGTCCTGCGCTGCGTACACCCTACCTGTGAGCATCATGTCAATTGTGCGCGCTTTTCCGACGAGGTCAGTGACCCGAATAGTTGCTCCGCCTCCAGTAAATAATCCCCTTTGGCCCTCCGGTAATGCGACATAGGCCGTTTCATTCATCACGCGGATATGCGCAGAACTCGCAAGTTCCAATCCACCGCCCACAACTGCGCCATGAAGCGCAGCTATGATTGGCACGCCTCCATATTCCATCTTGTTGAAGGCCTCATGCCAGCGCATGCAGACATGCATGAATTCTGAGGGACTGCGGTCGTTGTCGTGGTGCTCTACTAGATCAAGTCCGGCGCAGAAATGATCTCCCGCTCCCGCTAAAACGACAGCTCTGACACCTGCGCGGGGCGCGAGATTGAAGAATTCAACGAGTTCTTCAATCGTGGCCAGATCTAGCGCATTTCGCTTTTTGGCGCGATCGAGGGTAACGGTCCACACGCCCTCATCATGTGGAACGACCTTTAGGTTTTTGAATGCCGCGGCGTCTATCTCAATTGTCATATCGTCCCAACCAATCGCTCGAATACCGACCTAATCCGCCGATATGGGCGCGTGATCAGGAGACTTAGCAACTGATCGCGCGATCGATTTCGCAGCCATAACGCTATGCGCCAACCGCTTCGTAACCTTCTCTAGCTGCACCAAAGTCTCAGCCGCGCTAGCCGCATTTCGGCTGTCAATCGCAGCCATAAGATCAGTGTGTATCTCCACGATCTCAGCTCGCGAGCGTGCGGTATAGGTGATCATGTTCATCAACGGCTGCATCGCCTCGATAGAGCCCGATAACTGGTAGGACAGAACCGGATTTTGGGCCCCGTCTATGAGCGCGCGGTGGAACGCGACGTCGGAGGCGCAAAAGGCCTCGTCTGACAGCTCGGGCTCGCCTTGCCGCGCAATCTCGGCCGCCATAATTGCGAGCTGCTCAGGCTGCCGTCGCTCTGCTGCCATCGGAGCACACGCGCGTTCGAGTGCAAACCGGGCTTCGCAGGCAGTATCAAAGCTAATGTCATTCATGCTGAGCAAGAGCGTCGATGTCGTGACCAATTGCTCGCGCGCATCTGCGTAAGAAAGGTGCCGAACGAATGCCCCTCCAAATGCACCACGCTGAGTTCGGATCAATGACTGAGCTGCCAATCTCTTAAGCGCCTCACGGATCGTCGGGCGGGACACATCGAATTGATCGGCAAGCTCGGCTTCGGACGGGAGCCGCTCATCAACGTCCAGCGCACCGGAAATGATGGCGTCGCGAATGGCCTTCGCGATCTGCGCAGAAAGGGCGGCGTTGCTGTCAGGGTCGATTTTCATTTGTCAGACATTTAAAAGTCTGACATTTAAATTGCAACCACTGACTCGGGGAGACGGTTTTTGTTCGCAGATCGCATACGCTCCATGATCGGGATGCATTGGCTCGCGCTTTTCGGTGCGATCCTTGCCTCATGGGCAGCTCTCTATGCAATGGCGATCCCGCCCGAGCTTCGCGAAGCCTCTCGTCTGTTCGGTTCCGACTTCTGGGCTGCGCTTTGCACCGTCACACCCGACCTCGCCGGCTACGGGCGGGTTGCGCTAATG
>JABDPD010000409.1 GCA_013042895.1 Boseongicola sp.
TACACTAGCCGAAGTTTTTGAAGGCACCCAGCCAGGTTTGACTGAGGAAAATATTCAGTCACGTCTTCGTGGTGTCATCTTGATGGCGATCTCGAATAAGCACGGCGAAATGCTGTTGACGACGGGCAACAAGTCCGAGGTCGCGGTGGGGTATGCGACGATTTATGGGGATATGGCGGGTGGCTATAACCCCATTAAGGACTTGTACAAAATGCGGGTGTTTGAGACGTGCCGTTGGCGCAACGCCAATCATCGGGATTGGATGATGGGGTCCGCGGGCGAGGTTGTCCCGCCGAGCGTTATCGACAAGCCGCCCACCGCCGAGCTTCGCGAGGACCAGAAAGACAGCGACAGCCTGCCGCCCTATGACATTCTGGATGTCATTCTGGAAGAGCTCATAGACAACGAGTCCTCAGTCGCTGAAATTGTTGCAATGGGCTTTGACCGCGAGACGGTAAAGCGGATTGAGCATCTAGTTTATCTCGCTGAATATAAGCGGTTCCAGTCAGCCCCAGGGGCGCGATTGACGATGCGGTCTTTTTGGCTGGATCGACGTTATCCAATCGTCAACCGCTGGCGCGATCCAAGCTGATGGACTGCGTTTTTGTTCGTTAATTTGTGAGAACACTTGATTCACGCATTGCTACAAGAGCGAACGGTCGCACCGACGTAAAACCGACCTGATACAGACGCCTTACAGACGCCCGAAGGTTAGCACAAAACGACGGCGTTAAAGCTTTAAGGCCGGGTTCTAAAGCTTTGTAACCGTGCAGTCTTTCAAAAGTCGCTCTGTGATTTCCCGATCACATAGCCGAGTTGCCTCGGTCATCACCGCAGCACTCGCCCCAGCCACGCCCCAGCGCAGGCATTCTTCGACAGGTTCATTGCCTGCAAGTGCCAAAGTAAAGGCCCCCACAAAACTGTCTCCGGCGCCGACTTTCGAGATCACAGGAACAGTCGGACCGACCGAATGCCAATTGCCTTCCTCGCTTGCCAGCACCGAACCATCAGCGCCGCGCGCAACAATAATGATCCGTGCTACACCGGCTTGCACCAGCGATTGAGCAAACTCAGCCGTGTCCTCACGCGTCGGCAATGGCCGTCCCGCCAGCTCTTCACCTTCAGGCCCGTCCATCCTCAGAACATGCAATGCTTCTCGTGGCTTTTCCGCTAAGTGGAATAGCGCTGGCCCCGATGTGTCGACGATCATTCGCGCCGCGCGGCCTTTCACGTGACTGGCCAAAATGGAGGGAAAATCCTTAGCGACTCCAGGGGGTTGGCTGCCCGAAAGCACCACAAGTGAGTCTTCGCCTGTTGCCTGATCAACCGAGTCCAAAGCCCGCGGCACATCGTCTTCGCGCCAAACAGGGCCGGGCATAACGAAGCGGAACTGCTTGCCGGTGCCTTGGTCAATAACACTCATTGATTGCCGAGTTTCGCCGGGGCCCTGGAACGCAACTGTCGGAACGCCTTCGAGTGCCAGCAGCTGCAAAAGATGCGCGCCCGTCGCTCCGCCGATGGCGACCAATGCCGTCGCTTGACCGTTCAAAAGCTTCACTGCGCGCGCCACATTGATACCTCCGCCGCCCGGATCGATCTGTGGTTCTGTGCAGCGCAGTTTGGGTCCCGCTTCAATGTGCGGAGACGTCGTGCAAAAGTCGACGGTGGGGTTCAGAGTGATCGTTAGAATATGCGATTTCATGTGCGCGGCCCTCGCAGTCTTGTCGAGGATCGTTGATGCCCCGTTAGCGCAACCATCGCAAGCCCTAATGACGCATATAGAACCGCGCGCAGGGTTAACGAATCTTAGTGTCTACTAACTCAGACTAGGAAAACGCCGCTATCTTCCCGAATGCGTTCATGCCCACCATTCGTCAATCGCCGCGATATCTGTGTCGGACCATCCAAAATGATGCGCCAGCTCATGTAAAAAAACGTGGGCCACCAAAGCAGATAATCCAACGTCGCCGCGCTCGACCCATTCGTCCAGAATTGCGCGGCGAAACAACCAGATCACGTCAGGCTGTATGGCCTGATCCAGCACCGATTTCTCGGTTAAGGGCACGCCTTCATAGAGCCCGGTAAGCGCAAACGGGTCCGGTATCTCAAGATCGTTCAGCATCCCGTCGCTTGCGAAATCTTCGACACGCAGCACGACTTTTTCCGCCTCCGCCCTAAAGGCCTCCGGCAATTCTGCGATGGCGGCCCGAGCCATAGCTTCGATCTTGTCGTTCCCCGGAGGCATGTCGCTTGCGTCAATCATGCCTTCCATATGGACAAAACCGCCTCCGTATGAAAGAGCGTCGCCCGATCAGGAGATACTAATGACCGTAACCCGCTTCGCCCCATCACCGACCGGATACCTGCACGTTGGAAACCTGCGCGCTGCGCTTTTCAACTGGCTGATCGCACGAAAAGCTGGGGGAACGTTTATTCTGCGCCTTGATGACACCGATCCCGAGCGTTCGAAGCAGGAATACGTAGACGCGATCCGCGAAGATCTCGAATGGCTTGGACTGACTTGGGACCGCGAAGAAAGACAGTCAGCGCGTCTCGATCGTTACGCCGATGCGGCCGACAAGTTGCGCCAGATGGGGCGGTTTTATGAGGCTTGGGAGACGCCGACTGAACTTGATCTGAAGCGCAAGAAACTCCTCAATATGGGACGCCCGCCAATCTATGATCGGGCTGCGCTGGCTCTTAACGAAGATGAGAAGGCAGCCTTGCGTGCCGAGCGCGGTGCAGGTGTTTGGCGTTTCAAATTGGACCATGAACGCATTGAATGGACCGACGGCATCTTGGGAGATGTATCCATAGACG
>JABDPD010000414.1 GCA_013042895.1 Boseongicola sp.
GCCGCATGATGGGTCCGGACCGATGACTGAAAAGCTTGTTCTGAGTGATCTTCTGGTGCTAACGAAATGCGCCGTGGACGCCGTAGACCCCTTGCTGCAAAAGGCAAAAGCCGTCGTGCGTGCGCAAGTCACCGAAGACGGCCGCGTCAGCGCCACCCTTATCGAACAAAACAAAACCGCAGCCCACGGTCTTGCATGGGTCGCGACTTATACCGAATCCTTACGACAAATGCAGAATTGGGCCGAAGCCCTGCAGGCCAACGGCAAATTCGGCGAGCTGGAACAACTCATCCATCAGATCACATTCGCCGAGTACCTCTGGCAGCTCTACGGCGGCATCCCGATGAGCCAGGGCGAAATCGTGCGCCTGCAAGACCTTGGCCTCTCGCAGGAAGACCAAAGGACCTTGATGACCCCCGCGGTCATGACCCTCACGCAAACCGGCAACACCCAAGCCGCGCGTTTGCGCCTAGTTGAAATCATGCGCGAGCGCACCGCAGACATCACCATCGGCGCGACCGGTCTCGACGATGAGCTCGAGATGATCCGCGAGCAATTCCGTCGCTTTGCCAAGGAACGTGTCGAACCTGATGCCCACGACTGGCACCTGAAAGACGAACTCATCCCAATGGAGATCATCGACGAGCTTGCGGAAATGGGCGTCTTCGGCCTCACTATCCCCGAGGTTTACGGCGGCTTTGGACTCTCCAAGGCCTCAATGTGCGTCGTCTCCGAAGAGCTCAGCCGTGGCTATATCGGCGTCGGCTCGCTAGGCACACGCTCCGAAATCGCTGCTGAACTCATCATTTGCGGTGGCACAGACGCGCAAAAGGAGAAATGGCTCCCCGGCCTCGCCTCGGGTCAAATCCTGCCAACAGCGGTGTTCACCGAGCCGAACACTGGCTCTGACCTTGGAAGCCTGCGCACCAAGGCCAAGAAAGACGGCGAGAACTGGACGATCACGGGCAACAAAACCTGGATCACCCACGCCGCACGAACTCATGTTATGACCGTCCTCGCTCGCTCAGTGCCTGACACGACCGACCACAAAGGCCTGTCGATGTTCTTGGCCGAGAAGACCCCCGGTACCGACGAACTCCCTTTCCCCGACGCGGGCCTCTCTGGCGGCGAGATTGAAGTCCTCGGCTATCGCGGCATGAAGGAATACACGGTCAACTTCGATGGCTTTGAAGTGAAGGGTGAAAACCTGCTTGGCGACAAAGAAGGCCAAGGCTTCAAACAACTGATGCAAACCTTCGAGAGCGCTCGTATCCAGACCGCTGCGCGCGCCATTGGCGTTGCGCAATCGGCGCTGGACGTGTCGATGCAATACGCCGAAGACCGCCAGCAGTTCGGCAAATCGCTTATCGAATTCCCTCGTGTGGCCTCAAAGCTGGCCATGATGGCCGTCGAGATCATGGTCGCCCGCCAGCTGACGTACTTTTCCGCCGCCGAAAAAGACAATAATCGCCGCTGCGACCTCGAAGCCGGTATGGCCAAACTCCTCGGTGCACGCGTCGCTTGGGCCGCGGCCGACAATGGCCTTCAAATCCATGGCGGCAACGGCTTCGCGCTGGAGTACAAGATCAGTCGAATTCTCTGCGATGCCCGCATTCTGAACATCTTCGAAGGGGCCGCCGAAATTCAAGCGCAAGTCATTGCTCGCCGCCTTCTCGCCTGAGACTTCGCGCAATCAGATCCACAAACCGCTGCCGCGCCGCTGGCAGCGGACGATCCCCTAATGTCGGTGCAAAGTGCTGCCCCAGAAAATGACCCGTTACAGCCAAACCGTCCAAAACGTCCCGGACGCTTCCTTGGCCTTGCCCGACCAGCGCTGGCGATAGCGGCAGCATGCGATCCGCCCATTCGCCAGCCCCCGCGCGCGAAACTGCGCGCCCGGATTTTGGTGAGACAAACACCAGATCATCCGAACGATCGGTCACCGCGCACCGCGCCAGATCAAGGCCAAAGCCGAGATCATCAAGCAACGCCAACTCCCACCGCAAATAACCAAGCGTCCAGAAGTCGCCATGGCCGATCATATCAAGAACCGCCAAAGTCCGCTGATACAACGTCGGATGAGCCTCCCGCTCCGGCAAAACAAAAGCGAGCAAAGCCGTCACCGCATTCAAGGCTGCGAGCGTATCCCGCGCGCCCATCAAATCCGCACGACTGCGCAAGGGCTCAACAGTAAACGCCCCCAAATGCTCCTCCAACCGCGCCCGCCACGACAAATCCAACTGCGCGCCCGGCTGCAGAATAGGCGCGATCTTGCGGCTCGTACCACCGCGCACAACACCCGCATGCCGTCCACGGCTTTCGGTAAAAACATCAATGATCGCGGATGTTTCCCCGTGCTTGCGCACGGCCAAAAGCACACCCTCTTCGCGCCAGTCCATAGCGAAACTATCCTCCAGCGGCCCGCGGACTTCCAGCCTTCTTCTTTGTTCAAAATACTCTGGGGTGAGACGCCAAAAGGCGGCGATGGGGCAGAGCCCCTATTCCAAGCCCGGTTCATCCAAAAGGTGCCGCCCTTGTCGATCTTCTATCTCGATCACCCAAAGGTCGCGATCAAACGATCGTTGCTTTTCAACGCTGCGATCCACGTCTGCCTCATCGCCCTCAATATGGACAACCCACTGGCGCTCGCCCGTCATGATGTCGAAGGACCGGTGATAACAGCACGCTTTCCCATCCAGCGTGTTTAGCTTCACCATAACCGCCCCGGCGGTATGATCCCCTCGCGCCACAACAAATGCCGGAATATCCGCCAATCGGCACCGCGTCAGATAAGCTGCGACCCAGATCTCAGATGTCAGTCGCGTCGCCATCAATTCCCGTCCGAGAAATCGAGCCCCATCTCCGAGTAACGCTCTTTCTCATCCAACCAGTTTGGCCGCACTTTGATCTGCAAAAACAAATGCGCTTTGCGCCCCAAAAACTCAGAAATCTCTTCCCGGGCCAGCTTGCCAACTGCTTTGATCGTCTCACCCTTCTTGCCGAGCAAGATCCCCTTATGCCCGTCTCGCATCACATAAATGATCTGATCAATTTTCACTGAGCCGTCGGGCCGCTCTTCCCAACCTTCAGTCTCAACAGTCAATTGATACGGCAACTCCTGATGAAGCCTCAGCGTCAGCTTCTCCCGCGTCATTTCGGCGGCTATCATCCGCAAAGGCAGGTCTGCAATTTGATCTTCAGGATAAAGCCATGGCCCCTCTGGCACAGACGTAGCCAGCCAAGCCTTCAAATCATCAACGCCATAGCCTTTCTCAGCCGAGATCATGAAAGTCTCGGTGAACGGAAACTTCGCGTTCATATCCTCCGTCAGCTTCAACAAAACCGACGCCTCTACCCGGTCGATCTTGTTGATTGCGAGCGCCACAGGCGCTTGACCGACACGATCTCCAATGCTCTCCAAAATCGCTTCAACACCCTCAGTGATGCCCCGGTGCGCCTCGATCATCAGCACCACAACATCTGCATCCGAAGCCCCGCTCCAAGCCGCAGCAACCATTGCACGGTCCAATCGACGACGAGGCCGAAACAGACCCGGCGTGTCCACAAACACGATCTGCGCTGCACCCTCCATCGCCACTCCGCGAATACGGGCCCGAGTCGTCTGAACCTTATGCGTCACAATCGAGACCTTCGCCCCAACCATCCGATTGAGAAGAGTCGATTTCCCCGCGTTGGGTTCGCCGATCAGCGCCACAAACCCGGCGCGCGTGTTTTCTGAGTTATCTGTCATGTTCCTGCCAGTAGTTGATTCGAAGACCGAAGGCGAGATGTGAGCGGAACCTGAAAGTGGTTGTGATCGATTCTCTTAAACGGATCAACGAATGACCGGCCTGCGGAACGAAGCGTATCTTGCGCAATGGACGCTCCGGTCGCAGTTTGGTTGAACCGGACTAATCGGCAAATGACTTGGAGCCAGCTTTGACCACAACCTTGATTGTTTTTGCTCACCCTGAACCGAACTCTTTCAATCGTGCATGGGCTAGCGCGACCCAAAGAGCTTGTGAAACCATGGGCGATACGGTTCTCATCTCAGA
>JABDPD010000416.1 GCA_013042895.1 Boseongicola sp.
TCCGCATCGGCTTTGATATCCGGATGGAACTGACCAAGGAAGTGCTTCGGCTGGAAGCCTTGACCGAAGTGCGTCGCAAAGTGTGCCAAGAGACCCGGCTTGGGTGCCGGCAAGTTGAAGATCACCGTAACATCGTCCGGTGTGTCGACAGTCATCGTCTCTCCACCGACCGTCACGTAGTCTTTCGGGTTCTCAAAAATATTGGTGTCGAGCATGAGGTTGTCATGCCAGAAAGCCACGTCGGCTGACGTAAACGGCGCACCGTCCGACCATTTGTGGCCTGCGCGCAGCTTAAACGTCAGCTGCGTGAAATCATCATTCCACTCCCATGACTTAGCGATGTTCGGCACAATCGTTTGAAGATCATCCGAATAGCGCACAAGGTTCACGTGGCGCACGGAAAGGAAGTCCGACGTTCCAGCTTCCGTCGCGTTCGAAAGAACGTTCAAAACGCCGCCGTACTGCCCAACACTATCGTAGGGCACCACAACCAGAGGCTCGGATGGCAAACGATCCGCTACCGGAGCAAGATCGCCGTTCCCGACGATCTGGCCGTTCAGGCTTGCGATATCAGGATGTTCGGAGAACTCCATCGTGCAGCCAGCGGCTGCTTGAAATTCCATAAGGTCAAACTGCTGCGGAAAAGCTCCCGCCGCTACACCGCCCATGTCCGCCATCGTGATGGCCGGGCAATTGGCATAGGCTGCCGCCGGAATGGCCAGCACCGCTACGCCGCTTAATAAAATTCGTTTCATTTTGTCTCCCAGTTTACGAAGTAGTTATCGTTTCGTTTTTTGTGTCAGCGGATGCACGCGAAACGCAGACCGCCTCCAGATCGCTTGAAGCAAGCGGCGCTTTCGCCGTCTCGCAATTTGAAGTGAGAAGAATTCTCTTCACTCACTTGACGTCGCCCAAGACTGCAGACCATCAGGACAACGCCGCTGCGCGCTTTCAAAGCGCCCAACTTTTGTATCTCTATCATAAGCTTGCACTTTCTCGTAAAACTTTTGCAACATTCAAACTCGTTTCAACGCTTGCAGCATGCCGCGGAGCGACTTTTAAGCCGGCTTCACTGACCATGGTTTGCGCAAACCGACCGCCGGGATTAGACATGCGATGATCGAGCATACTCTGCGAAAGTATCAGCATTTTTTCTGCCGAATGAGGTTCATCCGCGATGTTGCGCGCCTCACCATCATTCGTGTGATCAAACAGAATTGCAGGCAAACCACCATTGAAATGAACAAGGCTGTGAGTGCCATCACGCAAGATCGCAAGATTTGCCTCAGACGCTCTTAGGCCAAGGCTAGCCTGTACATCCGTTGCGCAAATCGGATCGCCAAAATCTAGCTCCGAAAAGGAGTGACTTCGCCAATCTGTCGGCTCGTCACCATCAAGAAAAACCCCGAGATCGCGACCGTCCATAGTATCCGGTGGCATAACCCCAATCCCACTCAGAATCGTCGGCGTGATGTCTATTGATTCGGTTGGCTGAACCACTTCCCGACCATGGCCATTTGGCTTTCGAGGATCGCGGATAATGAGCGGCGTATGAAAGGCAGAGTTCAAATAGCTTGACTTGCCCCAGCACCCTTGATCACCCAACGTCTCGCCATGATCGGCCGTGACGACGATCATCGTATTGTCAAACTGTCCGGTATCTTTCAGGAAGCCCAGCAATCGACCAATGTGATGATCCACTTCGCTGGCCAGACCCAAGTACAGTGCTCTGAGTTTGGCTGTCGTTTCGTCACCATCTGGCAAATCTCGCACGCCCTGAACGCAACTCGCCGCGGTCTTGCTCCGCCGTGTCGCGTCAAGAAATGGATGCTCCAAACTCACGCTTTCGGGCTTCGGTAGAGATGCAGGATCATACATGCGATTGTAAGGCTCAGGCGCAACGAATGGTGGATGCGGGCGAATAAACGTCACATGCGCAAACCATCCTAATGGGCGAACGTCCAAATCTCGAAGAACACTATCCGTCAAGAAAGCGGTGTCGCTGTCCTCGGCTCGGTAAAATGCGGGATCGCAGGGATCGCTCCCTTGAGGCGCGTAAAATAATGAGTAGTCAGGTAGGTCATAGCCTTTCGATTTCAGATACGCCCTCCAGGGAAAACTCTCCTCAAGTCGCATTTCGACTACTTCATCAAAGCCCGCCGCTACGGCTTCATACGTGTGAATGTCCGGATCGTTGGGGTGAAGCTGGCGTGGGTCACGCGCTATGTCGGTATATCCAAAGAGCATCGGACGATACCCGGCCCGCCGCGCTTCTGTACCAAGAGTTGGAGTATCATGCGACAATGGCGTGCCGTTTCGCACGGATCCATGATTCATCGCATATTGCCCGGTGAGAATTGACGCGCGGGATGGCCCGCAAGGATTGCAGACCGAGAAATGATTGAGAAATGTGACAGCGTCCGCCCGCAAAGCCTGCAAATTTGGTAGATCAACGTGGTCAGCCAGAGCGCCCGTAAGGCAATCCGCGCGGAGCTGATCTATTA
>JABDPD010000426.1 GCA_013042895.1 Boseongicola sp.
GGACATGGCAAAACAAGGCATACCGGCGTGCGTCGCGAAGCGAGACCTATAAGGCTTCGGATTGGTGTATGCCGCTGGATGGCGACGAGTTTCTGCATATCTCTGGTGGGACCGGTCTTGTAGGGGATTTGATTGACGCTTGCGTGGGTGCCGATGAGATCTTGATCAATTGTAAATTCTTTGGCCGCGGAGGCGCGACAACGTTTGACGACAGCCTGATTACTGACCGTTTCACGGCTTGCGAGGCCGTCGACAACATTCGTTGTGTAGAAGCGCACCATTCTTCGCCGTGCCATAGCTGCTGACAACCAGGCTGGCGTGCATCTCAGACAGTTTCCGAAAAATAAAAAGGGCCCCAGCGATGCTGAGGCCCTTTGAGAATTTGTAGCTCGTCCGCACGTCTAATGGTGAGCGTCTTGTTTGTCCCACATTTCCTGTGTTGGCAGGATCTCGAAGGTGTGCTCAGGCGGCGGGCAGGGCAGGGTCCACTCGAGAGTGTCTGCGTGCTCGTTCCAGTAGTTGTCTTCTGTGATCTTCGCCCCGTAGCGCAGCGTGTAGAAAACGATGCCGATGAACAACAGGAAGGATGCGAAGGCCAGAAACGCGCCCCAGGACGAAACTTCGTTCCAGTAGGCATACGCTTCCGGGTAGTCGATGTAGCGACGAGGCATGCCCTGACGGCCGAGGAAGTGCTGTGGGAAGAACGTCAAGTTGGCACCAACGAAGAACAGCCAGAACTGGATTTGACCCCAACGCTCGGGGTACTGGCGGCCTGACATTTTGCCAATCCAGTAGTAGACACCGGCAAAGATACAGAACACCGCCCCCAAACTCATCACGTAGTGGAAGTGCGCGACCACGTAGTAGGTGTCGTGGTAGACGCGGTCCACGGCCGCTTGGGACAGAACGATGCCTGTCACGCCGCCGAGGGTGAAGAGGAAGAGGAAGCCGAATGCGTAGAGCATTGGTGTCTTAAACTCGACCGAGCCGCCCCACATCGTGGCGATCCATGAGAAGATCTTCACACCTGTCGGGACCGCGATGACCATGGTGGCCAGCATGAAGTAGGTCTGCTGGGTCAGCGACATGCCGACCGTGTACATGTGGTGTGCCCAAACAACGAAGCCGAGCGCGCCAATCGCGATCATCGCCCAGACCATAGGCATGTAGCCGAAGATGGGTTTGCGCGAGAAGGTCGCAATGACGTGGCTGATGAGGCCGAAGCCCGGCAGGATGACGATGTAGACTTCAGGATGCCCGAAGAACCACAGGATGTGCTGGTAGAGCACTGGGTCTCCGCCGCCTGCTGGATCAAAGAACGTTGTGCCGAAGTTCCGGTCTGTCAGAAGCATTGTGATCGCGCCTGCAAGCACGGGAAGTGCCAGAAGGATCAGCCATGCTGTCACGAAGATCGACCATGCAAAGAGCGGCACTTTGAAGAGCGTCATGCCCGGTGCGCGCATATTGAGGAAGGTCGTGATCATGTTGATCGCACCAAGGATCGAGCTTGCGCCAGAGAGGTGGACCGCGAAGATCGCGAGGGCCATGGACCAGCCACCTTCGGTCGTCGATAGCGGTGGATAAAGCACCCAGCCAACGCCAGAACCCAATTGACCATTACCGCCCGGGCTGACCACCGAGATCACCGCCAGCGACGTACCAGCGACATAAAGCCAGTAGGACAGGTTATTCATCCGAGGGAATGCCATGTCCGGTGCACCAATGTGCAAGGGCATGAAATAGTTACCAAATCCTCCGAAAAGGGCCGGGATAACAACGAAGAACATCATCAGGATGCCGTGGCCCGTAATCAGGACGTTCCAGAGGTGGCCGTTTGGCGTACAGGTTGCTGCACTATCGGCAATCATGCGTGCGCCCTCGAGGCACATGTACTGAACGCCTGGGTCTTTCAGCTCCATCCGCATGTAAACGGTGAAGGCGACGGCTATGAAACCGACGAACCCGGATGTGAACAGGTAAAGAATACCGATGTCTTTGTGGTTTGTGGACATGAACCAGCGTGTGAAAAAGCTGCGCTCGTCGTGATGGTCGTGCCCGTGTGCGGCGGCGTCGGCCATGTAGTGCCTCCTAAGTTCCCATTCGTTCGGGGGGATTCCCCCCGCTCTTTCAGAAGGTTCTAAAGCGCTGGGCGGTGCGGGGCAATGGCGGAAGCGTGTGCAATGTCGGGTAAATTTGTCTCAGGGGGGTGAAAGATGAGCATGTGTCTTCAAGTGCGTTCAGGGCTTGCCAATTGGCGCAGGGCGTTGAAGGCTAAAAGAGAGGGGTGCCGGGCTCAATTTTCGCGCTTGGTCCTTTGATCTGAAATCGATGACAACGGGGAGATGCACGATGAGCTTGCGTATTAATGATATCGCGCCCGATTTTGAGGCGGACACGACCGAAGGCACCATTCAATTCCACGATTGGATCGGGGATGGCTGGGCGGTGATGTTCTCGCACCCCAAAGACTTCACACCTGTTTGCACCACCGAGCTAGGGTATATGGCCAGCGTTGCCGGGGATTTCGCTGCACGAAACACGAAGATCATTGGTATCAGTGTTGATCCCGTCGAGCAGCACCACAAATGGAAGGAAGACATCAAATCAGCTACTGGCAGTAGCGTGGGGTATCCGATGATTGGCGATCCGGATCTGCGAATTTCCAAGCTCTACGACATGCTAGGTTCGGAAGCGGGTGACAGTTTTGAAGGTCGCACGGCCATGGACAACCAGACTGTGCGCAGCGTGTTCGTCATTGGGCCGGACAAGAAGATCAAGATGCAGATGAGCTATCCGATGACCACAGGTCGCAATTTTGATGAAATTTTGCGGGTGATCGACTCGTTGCAGCTCACTTGGGCGCACAAGGTGGGAACTCCGGTGAACTGGAAAGACGGCGACGATGTGATCGTTGTGCCGGCGGTCTCAAATGAGGACGCGATTGCGCAGCATGGTTCGTTTGACGCGAAACTGCCCTACCTGCGGATGGTAAAGCAGCCAAAGTAAGCGCCACCGGTGGCGGGCGCGACGCGTCCGCCTTCTTAGTCGCTCGATATCAAGTTTTAGCGGCGTTTTCCGCTTCGCGGTCTTCGCGTTGCTTTCTCAGCATGGCGGCGTAGCGCGGAGCGAAGTATTTGGTGAAGGTGCGCACTTCGGGGCGTTTGTGGGCCTCCGGTGTGGTGATGAGCCAGGTGAACATGGAAAACTCCTCCATTGGTTCAAGGCATACCTGTAAGGTATTGGATGCGCTGGCGAGGCCAACTCCCATCGGTCCGATGCCAAATCCGCTCATCACCGCTGTCACGACGCCCTGATAGGTGTCGCATTCCATCACCAGCTGGTCGGGAGTGATGCGGTCGGTGAGGAAGGCTCGGAGTTTGCTCATGCCATTGCTCATCAGGACGAATTTATGATCTGCGAAGTCCTCGGGTAGATTTGGGTGGCCGTGTTTTTTGATATAGGAATCAGAAGCGTAGAGTGTGATTTGTGCCTGTGATACCTTTCGGGCGATGAGGGTGGGGTCGGTCACTTCGTTGGTGTAACGGATAGCGACATCGGCCTCGCCTTTCGCAAGATCCAGAGTTTCGGGCGTGGCGAGAAAGTCGAAAGAAATGTCGGGATGTTGTTCGGTAAAGTCCGAGAGGATGGCGGCGAAGCCTTCGGAGAAAACCTCGGGAACCGAGGTGATGCGGATGGCTTTGCCCGACGATTTTCTGAGGCTTGCCGCAGATTCTGCCATTGCATTGGCGTTCAATTCCACGGCTTCGGCGCTGACCAAAAGTGCCATGGCGGCTTCGGTTGCTTTGAACCCGCGCGTGTCGCGATCGAAAAGCGTGAGGCCGAGGGTGTGTTCGAGGGCCTCAATGCGGCGGGCCACAGTGGGTTGCGCCATGCCGAGGGTTTTGGATGCGGCCAGCGTTGAGCCATTGCGCACGACTGCGAGGAAGACTCGGACGTCGGACCAGTTGGTGAAACGGTTATTCATTTTTGAAGAACACCACAACGACGGAGCGGATACCAGTGGGTTTGAAGCTGTCCTAGCGTGGATTCAACTGATGACCTCGAAAGGATTCACCCAATGGCAATGGCCCCAGCTTCTCCGATGCTCTTTTCGTTCTCACACGTGTTTTCGCGTCAACGTGCAGTTACGAATCCCGAGGCGACCCAAGTGGAAGATCGCGAGGCGGTTTGCGCTCGCCGGGACTTTTTGAACCGGTTGATGTGTGAGAATGCGCAAGCGGTGCAGGGCGAGCATGGGGTTCAGGCGATGATGTCGATGTATCCGCGCGAGCTTTGAGGCTAATTTCAATTAACAATATAACGCGCATATTTAGTGACCGGGTGCAGCGCTGACTGGCGGCAGTGCTTGCCTAGGCGAGGAAGTCTGGCTTGACGGATCAGGTAGGTAAATACACAGTTATATAACAATATATATTACTGTGTATGGAAGGGCCCAAATGATTGAAGATACAGTCAGAAAGAATGGCTATCTGTCGTTGGGTAGCCGGTTGAAGCGCATAGGGGAGCGACTGCAAGCCGATGTGCAGGCTGTGATTGATGACTACGGATTTCCGATTCAGGCCCATCATTACAATCTGTTTTTCGCACTCGATGAGAACGGACCTCTGGAGATTGGACAGCTGGCTCGGGCACTTGGGATTAGTCAGCCCGGAGTTACGCGCAGTGTGGGGCATCTTCGCGCGGCAGATTGCGTGAGAATCGCTGTCAGCAACCGCGACAAACGGGTGCGCCGAGTGGAGCTGACCGAGCAGGGCGAAGAGATATTGCGCGTGGGACGGCGCGAGATTGGGCCTCGGCTTTTGTTGGGTTTTGACGAGATCTTTAAAGCGCATGAGGGCGAGTTGCTGCCGTTGCTGGGTATTCTGGAGGATGCGTTGAGCGAAGCAACCTTGGCTGAGATTGCTGATAGGCGTGAAAAAGGAGTGAAAGCATGACCGATCATCCGCTTGATGACCCGATCTGGAGCAGTCTTTCGACGGAACATGCACACTTTTGCGAGGGCAACGATCTTGTTCGGCGATACTACGCAGACATCGGCCCTTTGGCTGCGACCCGGGATTCTGGCGATGCTTGCCTTGAAGCCCTTCGCCAAAGCATCGAGACATCGGGACCGGTCATTTTGACGCGAAGGTCGGGGTTGAAAGCGCCGTCAGGTGTGCACCTGATGTGGGACCGCCCGTTGGTGCAGATGCTCTTTAGTGGAGAGGTCACTCCACTGGACAAGTCCTTGAAGATTGAGCCTTTGGGTGGCGGGGACGCGGAAGAAATGATTGCACTTGCACGGCTGACAAAGCCTGGACCATTTGAGGCACGCACCCATGCCCTGGGACAGTTTTGGGGCGTTAAGCTTGGAGGTCGAGTGATCGCGATGGCCGGAGAACGGATGCGCCAGGCGGGGTTTTCGGAGATCAGCGCAGTGTGCACGCATCCAGATCATACCGGAAAGGGGCTAGGGCGGGCGTTAACTACACATATGTGTCGTGTTATCGTAGCGCGTGGTGAGGCTCCCTATTTGCATGCATTTGAGGATAATCACTCGGCGATCCGGCTTTATGAGAAGCTTGGGTTTCGCTTGCGCGCAAAACTGCGTGTGATGGCTCTGGAGGCGCTGTGACGTCGGTTTTTGATGGCCGGTTGAGCCTCTAGTCGGCGTCAAAAACTTCTGCAAAGGTCGTTTTCAGCGCCACGTCGACGTCCTCCATCGTGACCGGCAGACCGAGGTCGACCAGGGAAGTGACGCCGTGATCGGCGATCCCGCAGGGGACGATGCCGGTGAAGTGGTCGAGGTCGGGCTCGACGTTGATGGAGAGGCCGTGGAAGCTGACCCACTTGCGGATGCGGATGCCGAGGGCAGCAACTTTGTCTTCGCGCGGACTGCCGTCAGCGTTCGGCGGCAAATCAGGCCGGGTGACCCAGACGCCGACACGGCCTTCGCGAATTTCGCCTTTCACGTTGAACTGATCGAGCGCGGCGATGATCCATGTCTCAAGGTCGTGGACGAATCTGCGTACGTCATGGCCGCGTTTGGCGACATCCAGCATTACGTAGGCTACGCGTTGCCCGGGGCCGTGATAGGTGTATTGGCCGCCGCGTTTGGATTGGTGGACCGGAAAGCGGTCCGGGTCGGTAAGATCTTTGGGATTGGCGGAGGTGCCTGCAGTGTAAAGCGGTGGATGCTCCACCAGCCAGATCGCCTCGGGCGCGCTGCCTTCGCGGATGGCGGCGGCGCGCGCCTCCATTTCTGCGACGGCGTAGTCGTAGGCCGTGAGGCCGGTGGATGTGATCCATTCGGGCATGCGTTTGACTTGGCGTATGGGCGGGCGCGATGCAAGAGGGCGCGGAATTGACGATTGGCTGTCGTGTGGCAGATTTTTCCTCTTCACATCGCGTTTGGGGCGCGTTATGAGGCCGCTCACCAAGTCAAGACTGTGCGGTCGTGGCGGAATTGGTAGACGCGCAGCGTTGAGGTCGCTGTGGGGTAACTCCCGTGGAAGTTCGAGTCTTCTCGACCGCACCATTCTCTTCGAAAATGATGAATCAATCTGAGCGCTGTCAGAGCACGCCGTTTGCGAGTTCGACACAGGTATTTGCGATGACCGCGTCTGAAAAGTTTTTTTCTGCGTGGGCACGTGCGTTTTTCGATGCGCGCTCGAGGTCGGCGATTGGCATGTTGCACAGGTCTTGAATGACCTGCGCGAGGGCGTTTGCGTCTTGTGGGCGTGTGAGCCATCCGGTTTGGCCATCGACGATACTGTCGCGGCAGCCTTTAATGTCACTGACAATCGCAGGGCGGGCGGAGGCTGCGGCTTCGAGGATGACTTTTGGCATGCCTTCGCCGCCATGGGAGGGCATGACAATGACATGGGCTTGCTCAAGAAATGGTCTCACGTCAGCGTGGCGGCCTTCGAAGGACACATTTGTGT
>JABDPD010000429.1 GCA_013042895.1 Boseongicola sp.
GGTCAGCACGGTGTGAAAGTTGTCGTCGTTAAAAACCGATTGAGTTAGGCGGTACAGGTCGTTCACCGGGCCAAGGGATTGCGCGATTTCCTCGTGGAGGCAGTCGCGGATTTCCTGTGGGCTGACATCGAGCGGCAGGAAAATAGCCATCTTGCGGCGCTCGGTGAGGCGGTTCCAAAAGGTCTCTGGGTCGTTGCGGCGGGCTCGGTATTCTTGCCAGTTCGACACGTTGGGTCGTACGAAGCATGCCGCTGAAGGTGCAACGCGTTGGATTTGAGCGCGGGTTACTGGCTGGACCGTTATCTGAGCGTCGGTGTTTTCAGTGACACGTTGGATGTCGATCCGGGCTTCGCGGCGCAGGCGGTCAAGGAGGCTATCGAGATCACGGGTGAGACTTTGAGGCGCGCGGCCGAGAACGCGTACAGCGATGGGGCCTTCAAAACGGGTGAAGACGGGCAGGGTCTGGCCGTTTTCGAGGGTGAAGGTGAGGTTGAGGAAGTCGCGCGCGAGAGTCGCATTTGATTGGGGCGTTCGCCCGGGCGCTGCGCGCGTAAAGGTGTTCATAGGCGGCAAAGTGAGTGCGCCGGTCGCGAGGCGCGCGGTTTGGGGCGTGCCACAGGCGGTGAGAAACAGTGTGGTCGCAACGACAAGGCCGCGGATCATGACGGCCTCGCGTATTTGACAAACGGAGTGAGCTCGCCGACGCGGTCATATAGCTTGCGGGCCTCAGTGTTGAAATCCTGAGTGAGCCAGTAGACCGAAGGTGCTCCGGCGGTGTCGGCGGCTTTGTAGACCGCCTTGATCAGGGCGCGGCCGATGCCTTTGCCCCGGACTTCTGGGTCGGCGTAGAGGTCTTGCAAGTAGCAGGTGTTTTCGACCTTCCAGCCGTGTCGGTGAAAGACGTAGTGGGTCAGACCGACCGGCTTTCCATCGACTTCAGCAATAAGACAGTGAAAATCTTGCGGGTCGTCGCCGAGGAGGCGGCCAAAGTATGTGTCGTAGATGTCTTGTGGCAAGTCTGTGTCGTAGAACGCCAGATAGGCACGCCAAAGCCGTGCCCACTCGGGCTTGTCGTCGGCGGTCAATGGGCGGACATGCATCATGCGAGAAAGGCCAGCGTTGCAAGGGTTAAGACGGACGTCCAGACGGTCACCTGCATGATCGCGTCTGTGCGAACAGAATAAAGGAGCGCTAGCGAAAAGGCCATAACGCCCGAGGGGCCAGCGCTTGCCAACACGAAGAGCGGTAGTGTTTCGGCTGGGGGCAGGAGGGTGTAGAGCAGAAAGGCGATTGTTGCGGGGAAGATCACGACTTTGATAGTTGAGACCGCGAAGACCACGGGTTCGGGTTTGAACGGTGTTGCAGAAAGGATCACGCCCATAGCGAATAGGGCGATGGGCGAGGCAGCATTGCCTACAAAGGCGGTGAAGGTGTCGATTGGGGCAGGCAATGCGAGCGAGCCAGCGGACACTACTAACCCGAGCACAAGCGCCCAGATGAGCGGCAGTTTCGCAATGCGCCCTGCTACAAGGACGAGGCCAGCGCCTGCGTCTCGGCCCTTACGGGCCTCAAGCGCGATCATCGTGCAACCGAATACAAGAATGGCGTCCATAATAACGATGGAGGCGACGGGTAGGGTGCCGCCGTCGCCGTAGAGCAACTTGGCGATTGGTAAGACGTAGTAGGCGTTGTTTGCGAAGACTCCGCAGAACCCGAGGAGGAGAGATTCGGACACGCCAAGACGGAAGAATTTGCGCGCAAGGAGGAAGCCCAAGGTGTACAGGAAGGCTTGAGCGGCTGCGTAAAACGCAAGAGCGACGAGGTTGAAGTCGGTGATCGGTGCAAGGGCGACGGCGCGGAAAATGAAAATCGGCAACAGAACCGTCATTGCGAACTTATTCAAAATACGGGCTTCGTTGTCTGAGACCTTGCCGAAACGACCGGCGAAGAAGCCGATGAACATGATGGCAAACACCGGCAAGATAGGGTCGAGCAGAACGCTCAGCATATTAACTGCGCCCGCGTGCCACGAAGGCGAGACGTTCGAACAAGGCAACGTCTTGTTCGTTTTTCAGAAGAGCTCCGTGGAGTTTGGGCAGTGCGTCAGTTCCATCTCGGCGCAGATCCTCGGCGTTCAGGTCTTCGGCGAGGAGCAGTTTTAGCCAATCCAGGACCTCGCTGGTGGAGGGTTTCTTCTTTAGGCCGGGTGTTTCGCGGACTTCGTAGAACTGTGTAAGAGCGGTGGTTAAAAGTTTGTCTTTTATGCCCGGGAAATGGACGTCAACAATTGCTTTGAGTGTCTCGATTTCGGGGAATCGGATGTAGTGGAAAAAGCAACGGCGCAAAAAGGCGTCTGGGAGCTCTTTTTCGTTGTTGGATGTGATAATGACCACGGGGCGGTGTGCGGC
>JABDPD010000430.1 GCA_013042895.1 Boseongicola sp.
CGTCGTCAAGGCGCGTCTGGCTGAATTGGCTATGGAAAAGGATGCGCTGGAAGGTATGATCAAGGGCTTTTAGCCTCTAACCACTTGATCGAGAGAGGTTTTCGTGCGAGCCAAGTGATCACGGAAACCGAAACTGGCCCAAGGCAACCATATGCGGATCGGACTTTATCCCGGAACTTTTGATCCGGTCACCCTAGGGCATCTCGACATTATCCGTCGTGCCACGCATTTGGTGGATCGCCTTGTGATTGGCGTCGCCGTTAATCGCGACAAAGGGCCCATGTTCGATCTGGACGAACGGGTCGCAATGATTGAGGCCGAATGCGAAAGCATCGCGCGCGAACGCAACATTGAAATAATCGTCCATCCATTTGAAAAGCTGCTCATCGACTGTGCCCGGGATGTGGGTGCCAAGGTCATTATCCGCGGTCTGCGTGCTGTTGCGGATTTTGAGTATGAATTTCAGATGGTTGGCATGAACCGTGTGCTTGATTCCAGTATCGAAACGGTCTTTCTAATGGCCGAAGCTAAGCATCAGGCCATCGCGTCAAAACTGGTCAAGGAAATCGCCCGCCTCGACGGCGACGTGTCAAACTTTGTCACGCCTGCCGTCATGGATGCGCTTGTTTCGCGGGTGCAGCAAAACAAGCGCTGAAGCGTCCTTACTTGCCGTAAACCGCACGCGCTGCGATCTCATGAGCCTCGCCGCGATAGATTCCGAGATCGTGAGCCACATCAATCGGCATATTGCTGATTTCGCGAACGGTTTGGTTGTAGAGACGGCGTTTTCTGAGGTCGTTAAGAAGGGAAGTCATAATCGTTTTCCTTTGTCTGAGTATCCGGCTTCGTTATCCGGCATATGGGGTAGAATGTTCGCTTTGACAATCGACGGTTCTCAATACCGGCTTTGCATGAATTGCATAGTTCAGGTCTTTGGGAACAAAGCAAAAAGGGCAGGCCTAAGCCTGCCCTAAAGGAAAAAGTACTCGGCTCTCAGCGCCTATGCGCCGTAGACGGCCTTATATGCGATCCGCGGGATATCGTCTTTGTAGATGTCCAGGTCTAACCGTGTATCGAGAGTTGTCGCCGATAGTTCGGCAACCGTTTCGTTGTAGCGTGCCCGCTTCTGCGCACGATCCCGAAGTGTTTCAAAAAGCGATGTCATGTCTAATCTCCTTCATGACTGGTTTGCGCTTACAGTTCACTATTTGGCGATCTGTTAGCGCTAAACAAGCCGCAAATGCTGCAAAGCAGCATTGCAGGCATTGCATGGCGGAGAATGAGTGAAGGTTGAGGCCTAGACTTCGTCCATCAACTGCTGCTTGGCCACAGCCATCAGCTCAGACATCTTGCTGCGAATATCAGCTTCGCTCGCGAGGTCTCCAAGGTCGCCCGAGACCTTGCGATAGACGTCTTCGTGGCCGGCTTCTTCAAAGTCCGAACGCACAACTTCTTTTGCGTATTCAGCGGCTTCGTCGTCAGACTTGCCCATGACCCCGGCGGCCCAGAGCCCCAGAAGTTTGTTGCGGCGCGCATCGGCTTTGAACTGCATCTCAGCGTCATGCGCGAATTTGTTCTCAAACGCGTTTTCTCGTTCGTCGAAAGTGCTCATCAGTTAAACTCCGTGGTCGGATCAAAAGGTGTTTGCATTGATATGCCCTCGCGCGGCGGCAACGACAAGGGGGCGACGCTTGCCGCAAGGTCGCATCTGCCCTATAGCGGCGGAAATAAGCGGGGTGAAAGCCCTTTGCAGCAATGATTTGGGAATTCACACATGGCACGTCGCAAGAAGATCTACGAAGGCAAAGCCAAGATCCTCTATGAAGGTCCGGAGCCAGGCACTTTGGTGCAGTATTTTAAGGACGATGCCACTGCGTTCAATGCGCAGAAGAAAGATGTGATCGACGGCAAGGGCGTATTGAACAATCGCCTGTCCGAATTTTTCATGAAGGGTTTGACGCAAATCGGCGTTCCGACTCACTTCATCAAGCGTCTGAATATGCGCGAGCAGTTGATCCGCTCGGTAGAAATCATTCCGCTTGAGGTCATCGTGCGCAACTATGCAGCCGGCACAATGTCGCAGCGCCTTGGTCTGGAGGAGGGCACGCAACTTCCCCGACCCATCATCGAGTTCTGCTTGAAAGACGACGCATTGGGTGATCCGCTCGTCGCGGAAGAGCACATTCTCGCGTTCGGTTGGGCGAGCCAGCAGGACCTTGACGACATGATCGCTCTGGCACTGCGAGTGAACGATTATATGTCAGGTTGCATGTTCGCGGTTGGCATCAAGTTGGTGGATTTCAAGATCGAGATAGGCCGCGTTTGGGACGGAGACTATCAACGTCTAATCATCGCAGATGAGATCAGCCCGGACAGCTGCCGCCTTTGGGATTTGGAGACCGGTCAGAAGCTCGACAAGGACGTATTCCGGCGTGATCTGGGTGATCTGGCGGATGCCTACACTGAAGTCGCACGACGTCTTGGTGTCCTCCCGAGCAATGTAACCCATACCACCAAGCCGACTCTCATCAACTGATTGCGCCGTGCCTCTGGCGCGTCGGGTCTCGGGGCGCTGCCTCGCTCGCTATCCTTCGACTCCCGGGGAAATTCCTGGGCCAAGAACGAGGCTGGTTGCGGCGAACGCTTTCAGGATTGGACAAGCCTGTGCGAATCCGCAATAGAAGCGCCAACAGGACAATAGAAAATCCCCGGGGGTTCCCATGAAAGCTCGCGTCCACATTATGTTGAAAAACGGTGTGCTTGACCCGCAAGGCGAAGCCATTCGTCACGCGCTTGGCACACTCGGATTTGAAGGTGTAGAAGGCGTCCGGCAGGGCAAAGTGATCGATATCGAGCTTGCCGCTACCGACGCTGCAGCGGCTGAAGCAGAGGTCGGAAAGATGTGTGAAGCGCTGTTGGCTAACACGGTGATCGAAAGCTACTCGGTCGAGATACTTTAGGGCAGGGTGACTTGTGCAAAACTCGGGTGAAGAGGATCAAAAATGAAGGCTGCAGTTCTTGTCTTTCCGGGTTCTAATTGCGACCGCGATCTTGCGGTTGCTTTTCGTCAGGCAGGCGCAGACGTCGAAATGGTCTGGCATAAGGACACGAGACTACCGGATGGAGTCGACATTGTCGGCATTCCCGGCGGTTTTTCTTTCGGTGATTACCTGCGTTGCGGTGCCATTGCGGCACGTTCGCCCATTGTTGGGGCGTTGAAGGCTCACGTTGAGCGTGGAGGCTATGCGCTCGGGATTTGCAATGGATTTCAGGTGCTGGTCGAAACCGGGATCCTGCCGGGGGCCTTGATCCGGAACGCAGGGCTCAAGTTCATTTGCAAGCCAGTGGACCTCACGGTTGAGACGGCCGCTTCGGACTTCACAAATGGCTACACCAAAGGTCAGACCGTGACTTTTCCGGTTGCTCATCACGACGGCAACTATATTGCGAAGTCCGATACCCTTGCTGCCCTGAATGACCAAGACCGCGTCGCGTTCCGCTATGGCAGCGACATCAACGGATCTGCAGAGAGTATCGCGGGGATTCTGTCGGAAAACCGCAGGGTTCTTGGCCTCATGCCGCACCCGGAACGCGCAGCCGATCCAGTCCTAGGTGGTCAAGATGGTGCGAATTTGTTCCGATCACTGGCAATTGCATCCGTCACGGCTTGAGCCAGCCCCGCCCAAGCCTTAGATTCGCTCTATGAGCGACACAGAGCGCAAACCTAAAATTATCTTCTTCGGATCGCCATGGCCGCTTCGGTTAATGATGATTGCTGTTATTACGACAGCTGTCGCGGTGGTTTGGGTGACCAACCAGCTTTTGACCGAGCGTTTCACCGAGAGCACGCGAAGCCGCGCTGAGGTGCGATTAGCGCTTTATTCCGGCAACATCCTGAGCGAGTTACAGCGCAACCAGATCGTTCCGCAGTTATTGGCGAGAGACCCCGAATTGATCGGCGCTCTGAACTCTGACGATTATGCGCAGTCGACCCAAAGGCTAATCTCATATCGCGACGAGATCGATGCTGCGGGACTTATTCTGTTAGACGGTGGCGGTCGCGCGGTCGCGGCGACCAACCGTCAAATACTGGGCTCACAGCACCGATCTGCGCCGTATTTTGTCGAAGCAATCCGCTCATCGGACACGGTATTCACCACCAATCTGACAGAAAACGGCACACGACTTTTTTCATATTCACGCAAAATCCAAAACCGCGGTGAGGCCATTGGTGTCATCGTGGTTGAGCTGAACTTGCAGCAGTTTGAAACGGCGTGGGCTGGCTTTACTGACGCGGTGATTGTGACCGATAGTGAAGGGCAGATCATCCTTTCGACCGAAGGAACTTGGCGTGGTCTTAGCGAGAGCGAAGCGCTCGAGCTTCGTTCAGCTCCAACCGCGATCCAGCGCGCTGTTCGTGCAACAGCGGATTGGACGGTTTTGCCGATTGATACCTATGTGGCCGGACAACCGGTTATGCGCCATGAGGCTCGGGTTGGGTTTCAAGGATGGCGGATGGCCAGTTTCACGACCTACTCGGGTGTTCGTGAACGTGTGAACGCCTTTATCGCGCTTGAGATCATGGGATTCGCGATCATCCTTGCTGTTGGGTTCTACTTTGCCAGCCGAAAAGCGACGTCGCGGCTTGTAGTGTTTCAACGCGAGTCGGCCGAGCTTCGTCAATTGAACGCAGCCTTGCAGCGTGAAATTGCGGAACGCGAGAAAGCCGAGCGTAACCTTGAGGTGGCTGAGCAAACGATTCAGCAAAGCTCGAAACTGGCGATCCTTGGTGAGATGTCGGCTGCTGTCAGCCACGAATTGAATCAGCCACTCGCTGCTATGAAAACGTATCTCGCAGGTGCCAAACTCTTACTTCAGCGCAACCGTTCAGACGAAGCCTTGTCGTCCTTCCAGCGGATCGACGACCTGATAGAACGCATGGGCGCGATAACGCGTCAGTTGAAATCTTATGCGCGTAAGGGCGGGGACGACTTTGAGGTGATCGATGTGCGGGACTCGGCATCATCGGCCCTTTCGATGATGGAGCCGCAGCTTCGTCAGAGAAACATGGCGATCAATTCACTGCTGCCCCGTGATCCTGTTTATGTGAAGGCTGACCGTATTCGTCTTGAACAAGTGCTGATCAATCTGCTGCGTAATGCGCTCGATGCAACCAAAGGCGTGACCGATCCAGAGGTCATGATGGTTCTGTCGGCTTCAGAAGACGTTGTGATCACTGTGCGTGACAATGGCGTCGGGATCGACGACCTCGAGAACCTCTTTGAACCCTTTTACACAACCAAGGCGCCTGGCGACGGTGTAGGGTTAGGGCTTGCAATTTCATCTGGCATCGTCACCGACCTTGGAGGCCGGATGACGGCGAAAAATGGCCCAAGTGGCGGTGCGATGTTTGAAATCAGCCTCCCGCTCGCCGATATAGCAGCAGGACAGGCTGCGGAATAATAACGTGAGGACGCATTGATGGCACAGGCCATGAAAATCGCGATTGTCGACGACGAGCAGGATATGCGTCAGTCGATCAGCCAATGGCTGGCCCTTTCCGGGTTTGACACCGAAACCTTCCCAAGCGCGGAAGATGCGCTGAAGAACCTCGGCCCCGAATACCCCGGCGTGGTCGTCAGTGACATCAAGATGCCCGGCATGGATGGAATGGCCTTTCTCAAGCGTCTCATGGGCGTTGATTCAGCGCTTCCAGTGATAATGATTACTGGCCATGGCGATGTGCCAATGGCGGTAGAGGCTATGCGGGTTGGCGCCTTTGACTTCCTCGAAAAACCCTTCAACCCCGACAAAATGACCGAACTCGCCAAGCGTGCGACCAACGCGCGTCGCCTCACGCTCGACAATCGAGCCCTACGTCGCGAGCTTTCGGACGGCTCAGGCATTATCAGGAAATTGGTCGGAGCGTCTCCAGTCATGGAGCGATTGCGCGAGGACATTCTGGATCTCGGTCAGGCGGACGGTCATGTGTTGATCGACGGAGAAACGGGTACGGGCAAAACACTTGTCGCCCACGCATTGCATGCAGTTGGTGCGAAAGCGGGAAAGAAGTTCGTACTGTTTTCCTGCGCGGCCCATGATGAAGACGCGTTGGCTGCAAGGCTGTTCGGTCCAAATGATACGGACGACCGTTTGCCGCTTCTTGAGGAGGCGCGTGGTGGCACGCTTGTGCTGGAGGGCATCGAAGCGCTTCCAGAGAAGTTGCAAGCGAGACTTCTGACTTGGATGAACGAGCAAGGCACCCCTGCGGAAACCCGGATTGTTGCGATCTCAAATCTGCAAGAGGCGGGCAAAACTTGCGAAGATGCCCTGCGTCCTGACCTCTATTATCGCTTGGCGGCAATGAAGATCACTCTGCCGCCTCTGCGTCAGCGCGGCGAAGATATCCTGCTTTTGTTTCAACGTTTCTCGGACCAGTTTGCCGAGGAATACGGATGTGACGCCCCTGAAGTTAGCGCGCAGGAGGCGGCTCAACTTCTTCAAGCGCCTTGGCCAGGCAATATTCGCCAGCTTTTGAACATCGCAGAGCGCGCGGTTTTGCAGTCGCGGCGAGGCTCGGGAACAATTGCGTCGTTGCTGATGGCAGACAGTGAAGAAACCGACATGAATGTCACAACCGAAGGCAAGCCGTTGAAAGAATACGTGGAAGCCTTTGAACGAATGCTCATCGACAACACGATGCGGCGTCACCGCGGCTCGATTGTCAATGTCATGGACGAGTTGTGCCTGCCGCGTCGCACGTTGAACGAGAAGATGGCGAAATACGGGTTGCAACGGTCGGACTATCTTTAGGGTTCCGCCAATAGGTATTTAAGAAAGAGTGAATGCCGGTTGGTCACTGTCGCGAAAACGTCAAACTTCGGGATTGTATTTTGTCCCCAACCAGCCTTATGTTGAACGAGTAACACACAAGAGGGGCGAGGCCCTGTACGTGTGGTTGCGAAAAGTTTCGCTGTTCCAGAGAGTTAGCTTATTCGTTTTGAGCAATCTGGCCCGGCTTCCGCGACCAAAAGGTCGTTAAATCGAATTGCCCGAGACGCGCCTTTTCGCGCGCCGGGCCGTGAACGGGCGCCGCCAAAAGGCGCCGGAGAAGAAACGCGATGACGCGCGCGAGGGCATCACAGAGCATGTCCCCGACCACTGAAAAGGGTCGGGCCGCA
>JABDPD010000433.1 GCA_013042895.1 Boseongicola sp.
CGCTCACACAAAGATTTGTCGATCGGCGGACGTCAGTTCTGCTTCGCCGGTTGAAACAGAAGGAGGGCCTTGTGGCCAAAGTTAACGATAAAGGTGACGTTACAGTCGAGGATCAGTTCATCGGCCGTATTGAGGGGTTTCGTTTCCATCAGGATGCGTCTGCGACAGGGGATGAAGCCAAAACCTTGCGCGCCGCCGCGATTCAGGCGCTGCAACCCGAGTTTCACCTGCGTGCCGACCGCTTTTACAACGCGCCCGACACCGAAATGGACTTCACCGAACAGGGCGGTCTCATGTGGGGCGAGCACGCCGTCGGCAAACTTGTCGCTGGCGACGATGCGCTCAAGCCGCGCGCTCAAGCCTTTGTGGACGACGAGGCAGGCGCTGACGTTGCCGAGAAAGTCCAGCGCCGCCTGCAGCACTTCATTGACCGAAAAGTTGCGGCACTCTTTGAGCCGCTCATGAATATCCAGCGTGACGAGACCCTAACGGGTCTTGCTCGCGGCTTTGGCTTCCGCATGGTCGAGAATTTTGGCGTAGTTGATCGCCGTGACGTCGCCGAGGACGTCAAAGCGCTCGATCAGGATGCGCGGTCGGTTCTTCGCAAACACGGTGTGCGTTTCGGCCAGTTCACCATCTTCATGCCACTGCTGCTGAAGCCGGCCCCGACGCGCTTGCGCCTTGTCCTCTGGGCGCTCGCCAGCAACCTCGACGAATTTCCTGAGAGCCCACCTCCTGGCCTCGTTACGATACCCACGGCGAAAGGCACGCCGTCTGAACACGCTCTGAAGGCTGGCTATAAGCAGGCTGGCGACCGATCTATCCGCATCGACATGCTGGAACGTCTCGCCGACATGCTGCGCAAAGAAGACAGCCGGGGTGGCTTTGAAGCCAACGCCGACATGCTCTCGATCACTGGTATGACACTGGAACAATTCGCCAACCTCATGGAAGGCCTTGGCTATACGGCGACACGCGGCGAACGCGAAAAGGTCAAAGTAATTGTGACTCCTGAAGCCGCCGCTCCAGCCGCAGAAACGCCCGCCGAGGAAAACCCGGCAGAGCCAATAGAAGCAGCGGCTGAACCCTTGACCGAAGATGTTCCTGAAGTACCGGTCGAAGACACAACCGAGGTCTTCTACACCTTCGCGTGGGGCGGCAATCGTGGGCGACAGCAGCAACGCCAAAATGCGCGTCCGCAAGGCAAGCAAGGCGGCAAACCCAAGGGCAAAGGCAAACCGCGCGGTAAGCCGGGTGGCAACTCGCCTCGCAAATTTGAAGCGCGCCCGCCCCGCAAGGAAAAAGCCATCGACCCTGACAACCCCTTCGCAGCCGCACTTATGGGCCTTGCGAAAAAGGACGACTGACGGCGTGACGCTGCACTCCTTCTTTTGTTCAGAAGTATCCCGGTCGGATTGGGAGGCAGCGCCTCCCTGCAGCGGAGCGCAATGACAGAGACTGCGCCAACCCAACGCCTCGACAAGTGGCTCTGGCACGCCCGGTTTTTCAAAACCCGGGGCCTTGCGACGAAACTCGTTTCGTCAGGCCATGTTCGCGTCGACGGTGATCGCGTTTCAAAGCCCAGTCACGGGATCAGACCCGGACTCACGCTGACTTTTCCACAAGCCAAACGTGTGCGTGTAATCCGGATTGAGGAACTCTCGACCCGCCGCGGCCCGGCCCCGGAGGCGCAAGCGCTTTACACGGACCTTACGCCGCCGGATGAGCCGAGCCCAAGAAATCCGCGCTTTGAAGGCAAGGGTCGACCGACCGGGAAAGATCGTCGCAATGCACGCCTTTACGGGACTGGCCCGCTTGAATGAATTTACCCGCTAGGCTAGGCAGTTACGACGCGTTTCAAGAGACCCATCCATGACCTATATCGTCAACGACAGTTGCATCGCCTGCAAATACACCGACTGTGTCGAAGTCTGCCCTGTAGATTGCTTTTACGAGGGGGAAAACATGCTGGTGATTCATCCCGATGAGTGCATTGACTGCGGTGTTTGCGAGCCGGAATGCCCTGCGGATGCAATTCGTCCCGATACCGAACCTGACATGGAGAAGTGGGTTGAATTCAACCGGAAGTATTCCGAATTGTGGCCCGTCATCATCACGAAGAAAGACCCGCTTCCGACCGCCGACGAGATGGACGGAAAACCCGGTAAAATGGAGCTGTTCTCCGAAAACGCGGGCGAGGGCGGCTAAGACGCTTCAAGAGCACGTGATTCGGCCCGAAAGTGGTGCAGGAAACGCCTCAGATCCCCTAATGACGCAACGGCGTATAGGGATTTTGGCATGTGCCTTGGAAAATGCCCATTTTTCTGCTATATATTTAGGACATAGCGCGGGTTTTTGCCGTCCGGGATAGGACTGCATCTGAAATACCGACATCGACAGGGCTGAACCGACGGGAGGATGTGTGTGTTCCCGGCGTGTTTCTGTCGCCGTACAATTTGAGGCTGATAAGGATAAGATCTGCATGACCAAGCCTAAGAAAATGGAATTCCGTCCAAACGATTTCGTCGTCTACCCGGCGCACGGCGTTGGACAGATCGTTACGATCGAAGAACAAGATATCGCGGGTATGACCCTAGAGCTGTTCGTGATCTCGTTTGAGAAAGACAAAATGACGCTTCGCGTTCCCACGAACAAAGCCGCTGACGTTGGAATGCGAACGCTGTCATCGCCAGATGTCGTCGCCAAAGCCATGACCACTCTGAAGGGCAAGGCCCGCGTGAAAAAGGCCATGTGGTCTCGTCGCGCGCAGGAGTACGAGCAGAAGATCAACTCTGGCGATCTGATCGCGATTGCTGAAGTCGTCCGCGACCTTCACCGTGCTGATGATCAGCGCGAGCAGAGCTATTCCGAGCGTCAGCTTTACGAGGCCGCCCTTGAGCGACTGACCCGCGAGATCGCGGCTGTCAAAGGTTCGGATGAACTGGCAGCTCAGAAGCAAGTTGATGATGTTTTGGTAAGCCGCGCCGCAGCGGCTTGACCTTACGAAGTCGAACAATCGGAATCGGCGGGATCGAAAGGTCCCGCCGATTTACTATTTGCGCCCCCTTCGGGGTCACGGTGTGAGTTTTTTTCGACAAGAAGAAATAGCTACGAAACTATCTGATCCAGTATTTTCTCAAGCTGGGCGGTGATAGCCTTGGGGCGTACCGCTTTGCGCACCGTTTCGATCGCGGCAAGTGCGTCGGTCCATTCTGCTGAACCATACGACGTTTCCGCTTTGTCGATCGCCGCGGCGATTGTGTCGGGGCGGCAATCGTCTATCAGGAACGGGTAGTCCGGGCCCAGCCAGTCCATGGCATCGTCTACCTGTCGGTTCACCAGCACATGTGCGCCCACTGCGGCCGCGTTGAAACCCTTTGTGAAGGGTTTGAAAGACAAGCGGTCGGTTTCGGCTTCCATTTCTCGCACCGCATAATGCAGGTTGGCGTGTCGCATCGCCTCGCGAACGTCACTATCCGGAGACAGCCCGTCATACGCCGGGGTCATCACTCGGTTCTCCAGATTTTGGGGTAACGTCCGGTTGTCCGCGCGGCCAAAATAGGCGAGACGAAGTCGGTCTTGAGGCGCGCCCCGCGTCAGCAAAGGATCTGCGTGGTGGTCAAGTCGTATGATGCGCGCGCTAGGATGGTGTGCCGATAAATGCCGTTCCAGCGCCCCTGAGGCCGCAATGTGCACATCAATTTCAACACTCGGCTGCGGAGTCGTGCGCGCGTCCACATAGTCAATGGCCATTCCACGAGAGACGCCTCTCCATGCAGCGAGGTGGCCGGGGTCGATGACTTTCCACGCGCGCTTCAAGAAGATCACAACCGCGTCGCGCATCTCATCTGTCATTAAGCGTTGCTTGCGAAGTTGTCCCTCTCGCGGCATCGCCAAAACCTCGAATGTCCACCGCCGAGGGTCCAGATGCATCGTCGCCATGGCGGCCAGTTGATCGCAGCGCATGATCTTCGCACCAGAGCTCTGGTGGCCTGCCAGATGGGCAAATATGACGCGTTGGGGAGCCATGGTTACTTTCAGCTATCCCAAAAAACGCACCATTTGAATCAAAATGCGCGGATTTGGAGATCCGCGCATTTCATAGCTAACAGGTGATGTTACTCAGCTGGGACAGCTATATCGATACCCTGTAAAGGCACGTCTAGCTTGTTCAGCATTTCCTTTGGGCAGACTTGGTGGAATTTCAGCTTCTCTTCGTCCCAATGCTGAAGGATCTCGGCTGCGCGCGCGCTGCCACTTTCCTTCTGGTGCCGCTCGACCAGGCCTTTCAGCTCATCCATGTAGACGCCTTCGTTCACTGGAACGGTAACAAGTGTCTCCATGTTCATCATGACGGGTGCTTCACCGTCCGGGTCATAGAGATACGCCATACCCCCGGTCATGCCCGCACCAAAGTTGGGGCCAATGGTGCCTAGGATCACCGCGACGCCGCCGGTCATATACTCGCATCCATTCGATCCGACACCTTCAACCACGACCTTCGCACCCGAGTTGCGCACCGCAAACCGCTCGCCTGCACGACCTGCTGCAAAGAGGTAACCATCCGTCGCGCCGTATAGCACCGTGTTGCCGATGATCACGTTATCGGCTGCCTCCAAAGGCGAGATCTTCGGCGGACGCACGACAAGTGTGCCGCCTGACAGACCCTTGCCAACATAATCGTTTGCATCACCTGAAACTTCGATCCGAAGCCCCGGTGCAGCAAACGCGCCAAGGGACTGGCCTGCCGAGCCCGCAAGTCGGATCGAGAGGTGATCGGGTTGCAGTGAGTTTCGCATCCCAAACCGTTTGACGATATGGCTGGATGTCCGCGTGCCGATGGTCCGGTGGGTATTTCTGACCGAATAGCCAAGCTGCATCTTTTCGCCGTCATCGAGGAAACGTGCGGCATCGCGCACGATCTCGGCGTCCAGTGTGTCGTCCACAGCGTTGCGCTCTTTCGGCTTGCCATAGTCCACATGTTCCGCGCCATCGACAGTGATCAAAAGCGGGTTCAGATCGAGGTCATCCAGATGAGCCGCACCCCGGCTGACCTGGCTGAGCAAGTCCGCACGACCAACCACCTCGGCCAGAGAACGCGCACCAATCGACGCCAGGATTTCTCGTACTTCCTGCGCGTAGAAGGTGATGAGGTTCACAACCTTGTCCGCGTCGCCCGTGAACTTCGCGCGCAAGTCTTCGTCCTGCGTGCAAACTCCAACCGGGCAGGTGTTCGACTGGCACTGACGCACCATAATGCAACCCATAGCGATCAGCGCGGCGGTGCCGATGCCGTATTCCTCGGCCCCCATCATCGCCGCCATGACAATGTCACGACCCGTGCGCAAACCTCCGTCGGTGCGCAATGTCACACGACCCCGAAGGTTGTTCATCGAGAGAACCTGATGCGCTTCGGTCAGGCCCATTTCCCACGGCAGACCTGCGTATTTGATCGAGGTAGCGGGCGATGCGCCCGTGCCGCCATTGTGGCCAGAGATCAGGATCACATCGGCCTTCGCCTTGGCCACGCCAGCGGCAATCGTACCAACTCCGGACGCGGCAACCAGCTTCACGGTGACTTTCGCACGGGGGTTGATCTGCTTCAGATCGTAGATCAGCTGCGCCAGGTCCTCGATAGAATAGATGTCGTGGTGCGGTGGCGGCGAAATGAGTGTGACACCCGGTGTTGAGTGGCGCAGGCGCGCAATCAACTCGGTCACTTTCATACCCGGAAGCTGGCCACCCTCGCCAGGTTTTGCACCTTGAGCGACCTTGATCTCAAGCTCTTCGCACTGGTTAAGGTACTCCGCTGTCACGCCAAAGCGCCCCGAGGCCACCTGCTTGATCTTGGCCGACGGGTTGTCGCCATTGGGCTCAGGCACGAAATGTGCCGGATCCTCGCCGCCTTCACCACTGTCCGACTTTGCGCCGATGCGGTTCATCGCGACGTTTAGCGTCTTGTGCGCTTCGGGCGAAAGGGCACCAAGCGACATACCGGGAGTCACGAACCGTTTCCGGATCGAGGTAATGCTTTCGACCTCTTCAATCGGCACGGGCTTCGCCATCGGCTTGATGTCCAGAAGATCGCGCAAATGGATCGGCGGGTTGGACTTCATCTTGGCCGAATACTGCTGCCACATCGCGTACGACGCGCGAGCGCAAGCCGCTTGCAGCAAATGCATCGACGTTGCTTCCCATGCATGGGTCTCGCCCGAGCGGCGCGCTTTATAGAAACCACCGATCGGCAGGATCGTATCGCCGGCAAAACCCTTGGCGTGGACTGCTTCCGCGGCCTTTTGCAGACCTCCAATCCCGATGCCAGAGATGCGCGAGTGCATGCCGGGGAAGAATTCGGCAACCAGAGCGCGGCTGAGGCCAACGGCTTCAAAGTTCAGACCGCCGCGATAGGACGAGACGACCGAAATGCCCATCTTCGACATGATCTTTAAAAGGCCTGCATCAATCGCCGCGCGATAGCGCGCAACGGCTTCGGTCAGTGTGCCGTCGATCAAGCCGCGCTCGATCCGATCCGCGATGCTGTCTTCTGCAAGGTAGGCGTTCACCGTAGTTGCACCGCAGCCGATCAGGACCGCAAAATAGTGCGGATCAATGCACTCCGCCGAGCGTACGTTCAGCGAGCAAAATGTTCTGAGCCCCTTGCGCGTCAGCCACGAGTGCACCGCGCTTGTCGCAAGGATCATTGGTGTCGCAACCTGACCATCGCCTGAGGTTTGATCCGTCAGCACCAGATGCCCCGCGCCCGAGCGCACGGCGTCCTCTGCCTCTGCACGGATGCGCTCCAAAGCCGCCTGAAGGGCGCCTTGTGAACCACCGGCTGGGAAAGTGCAGTCAATCTCGACCATCGCGTCGTCGAAGGTCTCTTTCAGGCGATCAAACTGTGCGTTGCCAAGGAACGGACTGTCCAACACGATGATCTCAGTCTGGCTGCTGTCTTGATCGAGAACGTTCTTCAGATTACCGAACCGTGTCTTCAGGCTCATCACCCGGAACTCGCGCAAACTGTCAATCGGCGGGTTCGTCACCTGACTAAAGTTCTGACGGAAATAGTGGCTCAATGGCCGATACATCTTCGACAAAACCGCTGACGGCGTGTCATCGCCCATCGAGGCCAATGTCTCTTTTCCGTCTTCCGCCATCGGCGCGAGGATTTGCTCCAACTCCTCAATCGAATAGCCCGCAGCCACTTGACGACGACGCAGTTCGTTGCCCGTAAACACCGGCTGCTCGGTCACGCTGGCCAGCACGCTGTCCATCTCGGCAACCTTCTCGACCCACTCCCCGAAAGGAGCCGCATCGGCAAGCACGTTCTTCATTTCGGTGTCGTGGAAGAGCTTTCCTGTCGCCATATCCACGGCAATCATCTGCCCCGGACCAAGCGCACCCTTCTCGACAACTGTGGCTTCATCCGTCGGCACCATCCCAGTTTCCGAGCCCGCAATCAGCAGCCCGTCGCCCGTCACGGTATAACGCATGGGGCGCAATCCGTTGCGGTCCAGACCCGCGCAAACCCAGCGCCCATCCGTCATTGCCAAGGCGGCTGGTCCGTCCCACGGCTCCATCACCGCGTTGCAATAGGAGTACATGTCGATCCACGACTGCGGCAGCTCTACGGCCTGCTTGGACCAGCTTTCCGGTACCAGCATCGTCTTGGCCATAGGCGCAGTCCGTCCGGCCCGCACCAACACCTCAAAGACCGAATCCAACGCCGCCGAGTCGCTCGACCCACTGGCGATTATCGGCTTGATGTCTTCTGCCATATCGCCAAATGCACCAGACGCCATGCGGATTTCGTGAGACTTCATCCAGTTCACGTTGCCCTTCAGCGTGTTGATCTCACCATTGTGCGCCAACATCCGGAAAGGCTGCGCCAACCACCACTGCGGGAAAGTGTTCGTCGAGTACCGCTGATGATAGATCGCGAAGGCGCTTTCAAATCGCTCGTCCTGCAGGTCGGGATAAAACTCGGCCACATCCTGCGCCAGCATCATGCCCTTGTAGATGATCGAACGACACGACAACGACGCCAGATACAACGTCGGGACCTGCGCCGCAGCGGCAGCCTTTTCGACCCGGCGGCGGATCACGTAGAGCTCGCGCTCAAACGTCTCCTCGTCCACACCCTTTGAATTCGAAATCAGGATCTGCTCAATCTCGGGACGCGTCGCGTTCGCCTTTTCGCCCAGCACATCAATATTCACCGGCACATGACGCCAGCCATAGATGTAATAGCCCATGCGCAAAATTTCGGTTTCAACGATGGTCCGGCACGTCTCCTGAGCGCCAAAATCCGTGCGTGGCAAGAATACTTGACCCACGGCCAGCATCTCGTCTTCGCGTGGCTTGTGACCGGTGCGCTCGATCATGTCGCCAAAGAATGCGTAAGGGATCTGCACGTGAATGCCCGCGCCGTCGCCGGTCTTGCCATCTGCGTCCACCGCGCCGCGGTGCCAAACAGCCTTCAGCGCATCAATGCCATTCTCGACAACCTTGCGCGACTTCGAGCCGTCAATCGAGACAACAAGACCCACACCACAGGACGCATGCTCGTCCTCGGCACGAAACAACGAGTGCTCGCTCATCCATTTGCGGCGCTCTTCTTCGGCGGCGGCCCAGTTTGCATCATAAGTCGTCATGTCAAATCTCCTGCAATTTGGAGGTGTCTTGAGGCCACGGTCATGTCTTCTGACCCGCCATGTATTCTTCAAGCTTCGCGTATTCCTGCGCTTCGGTGCTTTGCGTTGCGCCCTCGAAAGGCGACATCCACTCTGCGCGGTAGTCGACGAAAATTTCCTCAGTCACGCGCATGCCCGACTGATCATCCAATAGCCCCGCGGCCACGGAATGCGGTGGCTTGCCCTGCATCTTCCAATAGATCGTCGTTCCGCAGGTGGCGCACACAGCGCGCTCGCCCCATTCGCTGGCGTGATAGGCGCGCACCATTTCGGCGCCGCTCAATTCAAGATCGGAAACTCGCACAGCATAATAGGGTCCGCCGCCGGTCCAGCGCTGACATTGCCCGCAATGGCAGGCCAAAATCGTCTCTGCAGTATTACCCCTGAAGGTCACCGCACCGCACAAGCACTGTCCTGTCTTCTGTGCCATCTTTATTTCCTCTTTCAGCAGCATAGGTCAGCTATGCTGCCAGATGTGCTTACCAATCCCCTAAACCACCGAACGGGCGCACCGACGTAGTACCGACGTGATACCGATGTGTTACCGACGTCACTCTGCGGCCACTTGAGCGGCTCCGTTGAATTGATCCAGCATCGCGTCCGCGGCCTCCCGACCATCCCGAATTGCCCAAACAACAAGGGACGCACCGCGAACAATGTCTCCGGCGGCATAGACGCCCGGAACATTGGTCGCGTGTGTCTTGAAGTCGGCCTTGACGGTGCCCCAGCGTGTCACTTCGAGACCGTCCACGCCCCACAGCTTTGGCAGATCCTCAGGCTCAAAACCAAGCGCCTTGATCACCAGATCGGCACTTTCCACGTAGTCCGAGCCTTCAATCAACTCCGGCACCTGACGACCGGTCGCATCCGGCGCGCCAAGACGCATCTTTTGAACCATCACGCCGTCCACTTCTTCGCCGGTGAACCCTTTGGGCGCTGACAGCCAGACGAACTCCACGCCTTCTTCTTCGGCGTTTTGAACTTCGCGTTGCGAGCCCGGCATGTTTGTCTTGTCGCGGCGATAGAGACACTTCACGCTTTCGGCGCCCTGGCGGATGGCCGTACGCACACAGTCCATCGCCGTGTCGCCACCGCCGATCACCACGACGCGCTTGTCTTCCGCGTCCAGCAAGCCCGCATCAAACTCTGGCACATCATCGCCAAAGGACTTGCGATTGGACGCCGTCAGATAGTCAATCGCTCGTACGATTCCCTCGGCGCCAACACCTGGTGCGTCTAGCTCGCGCGACTTGTAAACTCCTGTCGCTATTAGGATTGCGTCGTGTTTGGCCTGCAGTTCGTGGAAGGTGATGTCC